>JBAXNF010000107.1:0-6533 GCA_037133935.1 bacterium | reverse complement strand
AGAGCAACGCACTCGTAATGCGTAGGTCGTGAGTTCGATTCTCATCTTGGGCTCTAGATCAATCGTTCGGTGGTGAATGTCAGCCAAACGCGCGAACAGGACGAGCATTTCGTGTGCCGAACTGAACGAACGTGGAAGACATGTATCCGGCATTGGTCGTGAGTTTGCTCACTGCAATGTCAAGTTTCATGATGATTGCTAATTCAGCATCGTTAGGCAAACGCCAATCCGACTTAGATCCACCTCGATATTTCGAAACTGCGGCCACAGCATCTACCCATGCCAGCGTTGGGTCGGACGCACCCTTCCAAGTGCTTGGTGCGATCTCTAAATAGCGACCCCATGGTTGCATTGTGTCGGCAATGTACGCAATGGTTCCGCCACCGGGGCCAGTATCGCCCACGCGAATATCAAATGAGATGGTGGTGTTTGCTGAAGTAGTTGATTCAAAGGTTGCATCACCATCTCGAGACGCATTGACAACGCACGTGCCCAAACTCTTCGCGGTCAACATGCCGGCAGACAGGGAGCACTTTGCAGAGCCCTCTTGAACAAGCGAGTACGTCACTGCACCAGAACCAGAACCACCCGATGTAGTGAGTTTGAGTCCCTTCGCAAGAGACAGCCCTTCACCATGAACTGAAGTCACGTTTAACGCAGACTGCTTCGCCAGAGTAAATGTAAATGTCTCACTGGTTGAAGCTTCTGAGTAACTTTGATCATTCATCTTGGTGGCGGTGACTTCACACGTTCCCGCCGATGTTGCATAAATTGCGGTGGCGGTCACAACGCAACTGCGCGCTGTGCCACCAGTGGCTATATAGGAAATGGCCCCAGTACCAGCACCGCCAGTGACCGTGAGACGGACAGATGTTGACTGTGCTGAGGGTCCCGTTTTTGGGCTGATTGCAAGAGACAAGGCCGGCTGGCTTGAAGTTTGCAACAAGAACTCAGCCTTTGGCGAAGAAGCGGAAGGCAAGTAATTCTCGTCTCCAGCTTTCACCGCAGATACCCAGCAACTGCCGAAGTTGTCAGAGGTCAACTTTGCACCTGTAACAGCGCAGTTTTTCGCAGGTGCCACAGATGAAGTAGTTGAAGTTTCTACTTTGAACGTCACGTTGCCAGTTCCTGACCCACCATTAGTGGTGAGTGCCGTTCCGGCACGAGAGCCAATTCCAGAACCACCCATTTTCAGAGCTGACTGTTCAGCTTTATCAAAGGTGGCCGTCACTTCATTTGAGGTAATTGATTGGTAATTGCGGTCGCCTGCCTTCGTGGCAGTTACCAAACATGTGCCCGTTCCAATGGCGGTTACACCGAATCCCGATGGGGATACTTGTGATTTGTAACTGCCGTCTGCTGCAACTGTCGTTCGAGACCACACTTTGCAAGCTTTCGCGGTGCCATTACGAACATTGAAAGTAACTTCACCTTCGCCAAGACCGCCACGAGCTACTAGTGGAACCGAATTTGTAGGGAAAGTTGCGTTCGCTGGTTTGTCTAATACCAATGGGGCCTGGGTACCTTGGGTGAAGAGAACTTGCGTGAATTCGCTAGCGGCTTCTAAGTAATTTGCACTGGTTGTTTTCACCACTCGAACTCGGCATATTCCTCCGCCAGGGTTAGCAAAGTTAGCCTTCAATACGCCGGCGGTGAGAATACAAATGCTCCTATCCGTGTCCCGCACTTCGTATGAAACTGCTCCATCACCGGATCCTCCGCTTGACGTGAGTGTCAGCGGCTCGTCAAATGGCTTCGTCAGTGACGTTAAAGAAATGGGGGCTTGCATACCTTTTTCAATCGTGATTGCACGAGTCGCGGAAGTGGCAGAGAGGTAGTCAGTGTCAGAGGCCTTTGAAACAGTGACATTGCATGTCCCAATGTTTGTCACCGTCAACGTTGTGCCGCTGATGCTGCAACCTTTTGCAGAGTCGGTTGTGGAAAAAGTGACAGCACCTGTACCTGACCCACCTGCGTAGGCGAGGGTAACGCTTGGATACGAACCAGTTGTCGTAGACACCGAGATGGTGTTTTGAAGGAATGGTCCAGGAACGGCGCTTGCCACACTAGAGAATGTGCTTGTGCCTAAGGAGTTAACTTCAGCAACTGCAAAGTCGTACGTCGTTCCTTTAGTGAGCACTCCATTGCCGATGATTGCAGAGACATTGACCGACGCCTCATGCGTGAGTGTGCTCCATGCAGTAGTGCCAGTAGGTCGATATTTGATGACGTAATCAACGGGAGGAAGCACCTGTGCTGATTTCAACACATTTGCTAAGAGCGTGCTTGGTTTTCCTGGAGTCCAAGACAAACGAACTCCACCATCTCCAGTCGCAGCAGTAAGTACCGGTGCGACCTGTGGTGCGAGCGGTGCTTTGCTCACGCTGAAGTGGCGAATAGGAATGGAGAGGTTTGCCGTTGAGGAAATGAGGGATAACACCGAATTATCGGTGTACAACTTTCCGCTGTTGGCACCCAACGATGGCGAAGTGGGGTAGTACATGCCACCATTGGGGTCGTAATTATTATTCACTAACTTCGTGTTCGGTGAGCAGGGGAATCTCATGGCCGAACTTGTGCCATAGGTCGACGTCATCGAATTTTCTAAGGCGGAGTTGGTCATGTCCAACAACACGCTTGCTGCTCCGGCACCGCTTACGAGGCTGATGATGTTTCCAACGGTCAGATTAAAACTTAAGCCCGCACGTTTTAATGGCAGCGAACCGCTCCAATACATGAGTGCGTCGCTGCCGCGGAGGCGCCCCCATGTGTCATTGAGTTCGAAGTACTTGTTGCACAGGAATTTCCATTCGTTTCCATTGTTCAATGGGGAGACGAATGGAAGGTGCCATGATTCCTTCGATTGGCATGTTTGGATATCGACGGACTGCTTCGTGTAGTCAAAACATGGCTTTGGGGGCGTTGGGGTGTAGCAAGATGTTCCGGGGCACTGTGTCGCTCCGGCGCGGGCCATGGCGGCCCAGTTGTGCACAGTGTTCAATTGCCAGTCAGCGCCGCTTACTTCGGATGCAAAGAAGCCAGGGGTCACGGGAGCTAGCGGGTCGGGAGTAATTGTTCCCGTGGTTGAAACCACGTACTTCGCAATTTCGTACACCACGCCACCACCAGGGCCAAGGTCGCCCACTTCGCATGCACCACCGTATTTACAGGTGGTTTGTGTTGCAGGAGAAAAGCCACTCTTGCCGACCGCGTTGATGGCTGCAATCCGGTAATCGAGTGCTTGTACAGTGCGTTGCGACAGTGCATCAGAGGACTTCTGCCACATCGGTGAATCGATCACTGCCGTGTTGTCATTTGAGGTGAGCGCCGTGGTGCACGCAGGGAACATCCCGGGGTTCAATTTGTCGAGAGTTGCGCAACTCGTCCAATCCTTGAACACCCCTGAAGCGCCGGCTTTCGCGCCTTCAACTGCGTTCCACTTCACCTGAATTTCGTAACCAATAATCGGCGATCCACCATCATTGACGGGGGTAGACCAACGAAGTTTTGCAATATGTCTTGGTGTTGCAGTGCAGCACCATGGGGTTTTGTCTTGAGTATCAATCTTGACGAAAATTTGCGCCGGAGTATCTGGTGCAATAGCACTAACAGCACCGTTGCGCAGTTGTGATTCTGTGGCTGCACCACCACACGCCGACAAGAGCAATGCCGACGTCGTTGCAATTATTGCAATGAATTTTGTTGAACGATTAATCATGATCTTCTCGATTCTCTTCAATGTCATTGCACTCAGCTGCCCTTTGTGATTTTGAATGCACGAATTGCATATGTGTCGGTTGAACTTGACTCTCGGCCAATCCAACCCCTGTTGTTGCCGAACGAGCCACCGCGCACAAGCGACAAGCAATAGGTAGTACCCCCAATGACATCGCACTTGCCGTACGCCGATGATGTCCACGCCTGAGTGGGCACCTTCCCAGCTGCAACCGCATAACTCAGTTCGTCATCAGATGGAAGAAACCAATCGCTTGTGTTATTTGCGCCAACGAAATCATTTGCGGCAACTGCAGCTGTGCAACCCTTGGCTACAAGTAGTGCCGTATTTCCAAGTCCGGACCCAAAACCGGTACTGGTGCCATTGACATCAAACCTATTGCAACCCCAATCATTGCGATAAGGAATAATTCGAGCTGTTGTTATTTCCAAGTATTGACCCCATGTTTGAGGAGTGGCGGCCGCATAAAACACAACACCACCGCCAGGCCCAATTTCACCCACCTGGCATGCACCACCACGCATACATTTCACAGCAATTGGAGCAATGTCAACAGTGCCACCGTTTGCGTTATTGAAAGCACGAATAGCGCGAACAGCAGCAACTGCTGGCTTTCCATATGAATACTGGTGACCCGTCACAAAGTTTTGATACCACGACAGTTCATTTGAAACTTCTGTGGAAGACCAATAGAACGTTTCTGAGAACCCACTTCGGAGATCGCCATTGCTGTTACACGGAACTGCAATGTCAACCGTTTGTTGGTTGTGCACGAATTTGCATAACTCATTGAGTTCAGACTTCGAAGGCAAATACCAATCTGATTTGCCACCGCTGGAAAGCGACGACGCAACTGATACTGCTGATCCTGGGCCACAAGGATTGAGGGAGATTTCTGAACTATTCGCTTTGCCTGAACCAATAACGGTTGCGCTCGCATCATTTGTTGATCCCAGACATCCGAAAGCTGTCGCGACACTGTCGGTTGGCGCAAATTCGAGGTATCGACCCCACGTCTTTGTAGAGCCAGCGTCGTAGAAGACTGTGCCGCCGCCTGGTCCGGTATCGCCCACCACACAATCGCCGCCCACAGCGCACACTGGCCGAGGAGAAGTGGTTGTTGTAGCGAGAGCACTGATTGCGCTACCTGACGGCGCGACAGTGGAGCTGACCACAGAAGTTGCAGATGTATCAGGTGAAGTGGTTGTTGTAGGGAGTGCACTGCCTGACGGCGCGACATTGGCGCCGACCACAGAAGTTGCAGATGTATATGGCGAAACTTCGCCGTTCCAATTGGCAACGCGAACGGTGTACGTAGCGCCATTGGTCAAACCGCTGATAGTGAAGTTCTCTGGTGCGCCCGAAGTATTGGCCGTGCCATTGCTCAGAGGGTTGAGCGCAGCCGGATCATCAGATGAAAGTTGGTAGAACCAAGTGTTTGCAGGCTCGTCACCAGTGAGTGTCACATACACCGTGAGCGCACCATCTTGGGGAACTAACTTGGTGATGGTAGGTGCACCCGTTGGATTTGTGAGGGTGGCATTTCGCTGACGATCACTACCTGATGACCCTGCGCAACTGGCCAAAGCCAAGACACTCAAGACAACGACGAGTGACTTCATTTGACTTCTCACAAGGCACCTCCCTTAGTCCCGACAAATTTTTGTTGGAAGAATATTTAGATCTTAACGCTGTTTCATGTTTAATGTAGTTCAGTATTGGCAACATATTCAGACAGACCCGTGGCCGATAATCAGTTACACAGCTGTAGGCAAGAACACGAAGCCATCGTGAATGAGCGACGCAGTATTCGTCGTGAATTCAATTCCCCTCTTGGGCTGCAGTAATAGCAAGGGTCTGGTGGATAAATGAATTCCATAACACCCTTGCATTGAACTTATCTTGACTATCCCACGCCGCTTCCCTCAGTTCCCCACTGTGTCTCGTTACACCATTTATATATTGGTAAAGGAAATGTGAATCTCCTTGTGTCACGGTGTATCAATCAAGGGCACCAGTAATGCGTAGGTCGTGAGTTCGATTCTCATCTTGGGCTCCATTGTTTGTAAGGGTTCAATGGTTTTAGTAGGTACCGGCACATTTGCGCTCGTGCTTGCAACAGGTTGGTTCATGTTCATGATTCAAGAAACACCGCACTATTGGACCCACATGTTTCCCGGCCTCGCAATTATTGTGCTGTGGCCTCGCCAAGAATCAGATTCTTAGTCTTCCTCACGCATATCAATATACAAGGTTGAGAAAAATGCGATCAAGGTGGCCAACCCTGCAATAGTTCTCACCGAACCAGACAACGTGAGATAAACCACAATAAAACCAACCAATGTAAAGCTATTTTGCATGATGCTTAGGATCAGTTTTTTTGAAAAATTCTTCTTATCCACTACTCGTCTCCCATTCATGTATTTATATTTTGAAATTCTACGTATGCGATTGCTTTCCGTTTTAAATGCTTCGGCAAGCTCTGCGCTACCTCCGCTCACTGGGGCACCGCCACCCATCGGCATTGCACCTCTCACTGCCGGAGCACCACCACCCATCGGCGGCGGCACAGCTGCAGCAATTGAAGCAACAGCTACGGTACTTACTACCGAAACTGCAACAACCGTACGACGATCTCCCACATCAATTTTTGAGTTCAATGGCACATATTCGTCGAACTGGCCTTCAAATATGTTCAACTCGTCTTCAAATGCACCTCGGACGTCTTCGTCTGCATCTTGAACTGCAGCAACAATTTCCGCGCCTTCCGCATCAGTCAAGCTGTCTAATTCAATTG
>JBAXNF010000106.1:0-6586 GCA_037133935.1 bacterium | reverse complement strand
CGTTTACAAACCAAGTCATAGCTCAAATTGAGTTATTCAACTACACCGAAAAATATCCCCTTGGTGTCTATGTTTTGCCAAAAAAACTTGATGAGAAAGTTGCCGCATTACATCTCGATGCGCTCGGTGTAGTGCTCACCCAGATGAACGACGTGCAGGCTGAATACTTGGGTATCGACCCAGCGGGCCCGTTCAAGCCCGAGAACTACCGCTACTAAACAACAGAGTTATATTTCGAGTGCTTCCCCTGTCGCTGATTCGTTCAGCGATGGGGACATGCGCAATGCGAGCAGTGCTTTTTGTACGAGTGGCCCAATACCAAAGGCAAAGACAAAAGTTCCGAGTCCTATTGACCCACCCAAAAAGAGTCCGACCACTAACACCACAATTTCAACGGTGGTACGGGCGAGGCGGATAGAGATACCAAATCGCTTGTTGAGACCCAGCATGAGGCCATCTCGGGGTCCAGATCCAAGTTCTGCGCCAATATACAGGCCCGATCCAAATGCAATAAAGAGCATCCCCGCAATGAGAAATGCTACGCGAGCAACGATGAGGTTGGAGTGGGGAAGCAAGTCGTCCATTACGTTTTCTACAAGCCCAATTTGGAGGGCATTCATAATGGTGCCTATGCCTGGCTTCATGCGCAGTGGGATCCACGCCACCAGAAGCACTACTCCAACGATGATGATGACAGTGCCCATTTTGAGATCGGCTTTTTCGCTAATTCCTTGATGTAGCACGTCCCATGGCGGAACACCTAGGTTGCTGTGCACAAAGCAGGCAATTCCTGCGCCAAAGCAAAAGAGCCCGGCAGCGCATCGAGCAATTCGCTCAATAAATCGCTCGCGCAGAGGTCGAGGAGTGCTCGTAGGTGGCATTGGCGAATGTTACTGCCATCAACTTCATGCAGCGCACACAATAAAAGGTGTTCACGCGAAAACCTGCGCTTATTGCTCAAATACCAAATAAAGCAACTCTGCCCTTTTATGTAAGTGCCGCTGCCGTATTCGAGGGAAATGTGCGCACGGCGGTGATCTCATTGAAATATCGCAACCAGCGTCAGTTTGCTCGGCCACTGGGCAAGCTTGTGGCAGATGCAATTTTGTATGAACGCGCAATGAACTATGACTTCGATTACGTCACATGGGCGCCCACAACAAGTCAACATCTGCGAGAACGTGGAATGGATCATGCAGAACTCATTGCGCGCGAAGTGGGTAAGCAGTTGGGTATTCCCGTCAAAAATCTGTTGCGCCGAATGACACATGAAACGCAAACACATAGATCACGCCAGGAACGTCTGTTAGGGCCGACTTTTCGAGCGCATTCACTTGCAGCTGGCCGGAAAGTCCTGGTAGTAGATGACGTGGTGACAACGGGGGCAACTTTGCATGCGGTTCGGCGTGCATTTCGCAGTATTGGGGTGGAATTAGTGGAATGCTGGGCGGTCGCTGCGACCCCTAGCAGGTAGAATTTCGCCCTAATGAGTATTCTTGATCGCGTTCTACGGGCCGGCGAAGGCAAAAAGGTAAAGGCACTCGAAGGCCTTGTTCCAGAAATCAATGCCCTCGAGGTAGTTACTGCTGCACTGTCTGACGACGCATTGCGCGGCAAGACCGACGAGTTCCGCCAGCGCATTGCCAATGGCGAATCTCTCGACGACCTCCTTGTCGAGTCATTTGCCGTTATGCGTGAAGCTGGAAAACGTGTGCTGGGGCAGCGCCACTACGACGTACAGCTCATGGGCGGAGCAGCGTTGCATTTCGGCTGGATCTCCGAAATGAAAACCGGCGAAGGAAAAACTCTTGTATCTACCTTGCCTGCGTACCTCAACGGCTTGTCGGGAAACGGCGTGCATCTTGTTACTGTCAACGACTATTTGGCGCGACGCGACTCCGAGTGGATGGGTCGCGTACACCGCTGGCTGGGGCTCAGTGTTGGTCTTGTGGTTCCAGGTCACCGCGAATCGTCACAGCAAAAACGCGAAGACTATGCAGCCGATATTACCTACGGCACCAATAATGAATTCGGTTTCGACTACTTGCGCGACAACATGGCCGGATCATTGGAAGAAAAAGTTCAGCGTGGTCACAACTTCGCCATTGTTGACGAAGTTGACTCCATTCTTATTGACGAGGCTCGTACACCGCTCATTATTTCGGGTCGCTTAGCCGATGCTGCACAGTTGTATTACAGGTTCGCTTCTGTTGTGCGAGCGCTCACACGTGACGTTGACTACGAAGTCGATGAAGCGAAGCGCACAGTGGTTCCTACTGAAGAAGGAATTGAAAAAGTTGAAGCACAATTGGGCGTAGGAAACCTCTACGACGGAGTGCAGCAAAACTTGGTGCATCAATTGCAGGTGGCATTGAAAGCGAAAGAACTGTACAAGCGCGACAAGGACTACATCATCCAAGGTGGTGAGGTAAAAATTGTCGACGAATTCACGGGCCGCATTCTTGAGGGCCGTCGCTGGAGTGAAGGTATTCACCAAGCAATTGAGGCCAAAGAAGGCGTCAAAATTAAAGAGGAAAACCAGACTCTTGCAACCATCACCTTGCAGAACTATTTCCGCATGTACAAAAAACTCTCCGGCATGACGGGTACTGCTCAAACCGAAGCAGCGGAACTCGTGAACACCTATCAGCTCGCAGTTGTTTCTATTCCAACAAACAAAACTGTGAAGCGTCTCGATCAGCCCGATCTCATTTACAAAAATGAAGAGGCAAAGTTCGCTGCCGTAGTTGAAGAGATTGTTGAGAAAAACAAGAACGGTCAGCCGGTTCTTGTGGGAACCATCAGCGTGGAAAAGAGCGAGCAACTTTCGCGTCAGTTAAACAAGCGTGGCATTAAACACGAAGTGCTCAACGCAAAGCAGCACAGCCGAGAAGCGCACATTGTTACCCAAGCTGGTCGCATCGGCGCAGTAACTGTTGCAACCAACATGGCTGGGCGCGGCGTCGACATTCTTTTGGGCGGAAACCCTGAGGGTCTTGCTCGCCAAGCTGTGCTTTCTGAAGGTTTTTCAGAAGAAACACTGCTCGATGAGTTTGCTCTTCCTGTTCCATTGACCCAGATGCCTGCCGACTTCCAAAGCTCTCGTGCCACTGCACAAGCCCGTTATGCGTCTTTGTCAGAGCAATTCAAGGCACAGTGCACGGAAGAAGGCGATGAAGTTCGTGCTGCTGGTGGGCTTTTTGTGTTGGGTACAGAACGCCATGAAAGCCGTCGTATTGACAACCAGTTGCGTGGTCGTGCGGGTCGTCAAGGCGACCCAGGTGAGAGTCGCTTCTATTTGTCACTCGACGACGAGCTCTTACGTTTGTTCGCAACAGGTGCACTCAGTTGGGTCATGTCTCGTGCATTGCCCGACGATGAAGCAATTGAAGCAAAAATGGTGACGAAAGCCATCGAACGCGCGCAAAGCACAGTAGAGCAGCGCAACGGGGAAATTCGTAAGAATGTTCTGAAATACGACGAAGTCATGAACGAACAGCGCAAGGTTATTTACATGCGCCGCGACCAAATTCTCGACGGCCTCGATCTGCATGCCGCAGCAATGGAGTATCTCTCAGAGGCAGTCGACTCACTGATTGCTGCCTATTGCGTCAGTGAAGCCGACGACGAATGGGACCTCGATGGTCTTACTCGCGACCTTGCCACCTACTGGCCAACCACAGTTCAGGTTTCTCTTCTCGAGCAAGCCTCGTCCACCGACAATATTTACGACATCGTTATGGCCGATGCTGCAGTGTTCTATAAGCAGCGCGAAGAGCAACTTGGCGAAACGGTCATGCGTGAAATTGAACGTCAGGTCATGTTGCGCATTATCGACCAACGCTGGCGCGAACATCTTGAAGAGATGGACTACCTGCAAGAAGGCATCAACTTGCGCGCCATGGGCCAAAAAGACCCGCTCACCGAATGGCAACGTGAGGGCTACGACATGTTCGGGTCGCTCATGAAGGGCATTGCGCAAGATTTCGTGAAGTACGTGATGCATGTGGAAGTGGTGTCAGACGATGCTGCAGGAACCACCGTGAAGAACATTCGTCAAACCTCTTCCGACGACGACACAACTTCTGGCTTCGATGTGGCTGCTGCCTCTGCAATTGCCGATGGCGAATTACCGCCCGAAGCCGCGCCTGTTCGTGCGGTCAGCAACACGCCAGTAGTGAAAAGCGAATTCGATAAAACTCCTCGCAATGCGCCGTGCCCTTGTGGTTCGGGCAAAAAATTCAAGGTGTGTCACGGCAAAACTGCCTGACACCTCACCAAGGCATTCCTCTCCATGCGCGACTTCACCGACGACCTACGAGATCTCCGGCGCCGATTAGGCGAAGCTGCTCTATATCTCAAGGTCGAGCAAAATAGTGCGCGTCTTAGCGAACTTGAAATTGAAATTTCACGCCCCGATTTATGGGACGACCAAGACCTTGCAAAAAAAGTCAATACAGAATATTCAAATATCAAGTCCGACCTCGACGAGTTCCTGGGGTTAACTGCTGTGGTTGACGATCTTGACGTGCTGCACGAAATGGCACGCGAGGTAGACGACGCATCACAAGAGCCTGAACTAGCAGACGGCATATCGCGTGCATCGAAACAACTGCGCACCCTAGAGTTGCGCAGCTTGTTTACGGGTGAGCACGATGAAGTCGATTGCATCGTTCAAATCAACGCGAAAGACGGCGGCGTTGACGCGCAAGATTGGTCGGAGTTGCTTTTGCGCATGTACACGCGTTGGGCTGAACGTCGTGGGTTCACTGTCGAGCTAAGCGGTATCTCTGAGGGCACTGAGGCGGGCATATTGTCTGCCGACTTCACTATTCATGGCCGCTACGCCTACGGGCTCATGACATCTGAACGAGGCACGCATCGCCTGGTACGCATTAGCCCGTTCGACAACCAGGGCCGTCGGCAAACAAGCTTTGCCTCGGTACAGGTGTGGCCAGTTATGGATGCACCAAACATTGAAGTGAACGAAGCTGAAATTCGCATGGAAGTATTTCGTGCTTCTGGTGCTGGTGGTCAACACATCAACAAAACATCATCTGCAGTGCGGCTCATTCACGAACCAACTGGTCTTGTTTCTTCATCGCAAGAAGAGCGCAGTCAACTACAAAACCGTGAGCGAGCAATGACGAGACTTAAAGCAATGATTGCTGCGCGCATTGAAGAAGAATACGAAGCAGAGCGAGACCGCATTGCTGGGAAACCTGCACAAGTGGGTTGGGGAAGCCAAATTCGTTCGTATGTTATGCAGCCATACCAAATGGTGAAAGATGTCAGAACGGAAGTGGAAGACGGCAACGTTGCTTCTGTATTAGATGGCGATTTAGATGAATTTATGGAAGGTTTTTTGCGTTGGCGGCGCTCTCTTGACGAAAAATAAGCAGTTTCACGGCTAGTTGCGAATGTGCTGATAGGTTCACTTTGTCATGATTCGCTTAGACAATGTGACCAAGGTTTACGGAACCGATTCTGTTGCGGTGCGAGACGTCAGTTTCGACATCGCAAAAGGCGACTTCGTTTTTTTGGTGGGTCCTTCAGGTTCAGGGAAATCTACTCTGTTGCGCCTCATGAATCGTCAAGAGCGTCCAGAGCGCGGCGATGTATGGATCGCTGGCCGCAACATCAACGAACTAGGCGATTCTCGCGTGCCGTATTTGCGCCGCGGTATGGGCAATGTTTTCCAAGACTACAAATTGCTCTCGAACAAGACCGTTTTTGAAAATGTGGCTTTTGCTCTTGAAGTCATTGGCAAACCCCGTCACGTTATTCGTCAACAGGTTCCTGCGGTTCTTGAACTAGTAGGTCTTGAAGATAAGCACGACCGCTTGCCCGATCAGCTGTCGGGTGGCGAGCAGCAACGTGTTTCTATTGCGCGAGCATTTGTGAATAGGCCACTTATTTTGTTGGCCGACGAACCAACAGGAAACCTCGACCCCGCTACGGGCGAAGGAATTATGCAGTTGCTTGACAGCATTAACCGCAGTGGAACAACTGTTGTTATGGCTTCACACGACCACCGCATTGTCAACATGATGCGTAAGCGGGTTATTCAACTCGACCGTGGTGTTCTTGTGCGCGACCAAGAGCGAGGGGTGTACGAATAATGTGGAGCCGCATTGCATACGCCTTTCGTGAAACGTGGGCAAGTTTCCGTCGTAACATCACCCTTACAGCAGCAGCTGTAGTCACATCTGCAATTTCACTATTGCTGGTTGGAACCACCTTTATCATTCAACGTGGGTTCGACAATCTTCTCGTGCGCTGGAAAGGCGACGTGCAAATGATTGTGTTCGTAGCGTCAGACGCTGCCCCCGAACAAATTGCTTACATTGAAGACACTATTAAAAGTCAGCCGGCAGTAATTGACCTCAACAAGTTAAAATACCTCGATAAGGCAGCCAGCTTCGAAGAAGCCAAAGTCATTTTCACAGGTGACCCCACATTGTTGACTTTGCTCACACCTGAAACTATTCCCACGCAATTCAAGGTGGTTCCTCTCACCGCCGATGCAGCCCTCGTGCGCAGTTTGGCCGAGCAATATCGCGGGCTTCCAAAAGTGGAAGGGGTC
>JBAXNF010000105.1:0-6590 GCA_037133935.1 bacterium | reverse complement strand
GTCACCGACCTCAAGCGCGCCTAGGCGACTCTTTCTCAGACCTAATCAAATAGATTTAAAACATGGCTCGTCCGACTGAAGAGATTCGCACACGTCTTCAACAGAATCTCCTTGAGTCTCGTTTCGAGCCCTTTGACAGCAACGCTGACAGCAACTGTCTCAAACAGTCATATAAAAGAAACTTCTGGGCTTGAGTTATCTGACTTGAACGAGAACGAATTTGTTACCTACGAAAACTTTGGCACCTTCAGGCGGTATTTGATTTTTGCAGACTGGCTTTTTATTTGAGTCTGCTGGCTTATCGGATTCGCCTGATGTAGCTGGCTTATCAGATTCGCCTGCTGAACTCGGCTTATCAGAAGCTAAGCCAACACTCTTGTTGATCAAGAGAAAGATAGCGGAGTACGAAGATAGGCATGAAGTTTCGTAATACGCATCTGAAGCAACGTCTGTCGCAAGGAGCCAAGAACTCAGAAATTCCATTCCATGGCTTGCAACGACAATAGAATTTTCTGGTAGGTCAACAGTCTTGGCATACTCTTTGAAATCTGAATATCGAGACTCACTTAGTACTGGGGGTGTTGGTCCACGCAAACTTAGGGTCGCACTCGCAAGCAGAGTGATTACTGCCAATGCTCCGATCAGACTTCTTTGTGAAACGGTCAAAGATTTAGCAAAAATGAGAATTCCTGAAACAGCCAGGGGAACAAAAGCTAGCGCTGCCAATCGGTTGAACCAGTCAATGCCAATTATCGGTGATGACAAAACAAACGCCACAATTAGTGAGGACCAAACTACAGAAGTCTCACTGATGCTGAAGGTAGACCGAATTTTCCAAGCAATTACACCGAGCAAGATAGACCCAAGCTGGCAAAGGATTATGGTGCAAGCAATAACTGGATTTGCATAACCATAAAATATCGCTTGCCAAGCGGGTAGTTTAAAAATTTCTACTGGATTTGAAATAAATGTGGTCAATCTAGTGAAGCGACTAGGAACTACAAGTGCAAGCATTAGCACAACCAGAAGACCACTCAAGATCACTATGCCAATAGTCAACGGCCTGATCTTTACCTGCTTTTGGCGAATTCGCACTAACAACCAAAAACTCAGAATCATTAATGTCATCAATAAAGTGCCAAAATGCGAAAACGAAATCGCCAAGATAACGGTACCGGCCATTACATAGCGCGATCGTGCGCCTCGTTCATCCCAAGAAAGCAAAATCCAGGAGAGAAGGAAAACTAAAGGTATAACTGCTTCATTTTTTATGAAATCGCCTGTGAAGAAAAACAGTTGCACTGGATTAAGCAAGACAAAGGCAATGCCAACTGCAGGAAGTAATCGAATTGGGTACCTACGCGCGATTAAGTAAATAGGAAATGCTGAAAGGGCGGGCAGGATCGCATCAGAAATTCGGACAGCACTAGGTATGTCACTTAGCAGCCAGGCGATACCGGCTTGCACATAGATGACCAATGGTAGATCAGAGAATGCAAGTGATGAATTTTCTAAAAGGGACCTTACTTGGACCCAGTAGTAAGCCCCATCAAGCCCGGGCAAAAGTGAATTCGAAGTTAGTGAAAACTTATATAAAACTGCGATTAAAACAACAGTGGCAGACGCTGCGAAAGATAGCAATCTTGTGGACAGATGTCGGCTTGGCAAAAAACTCCTGAGTTAGCAGTTGTAATTTTGACTATAGCGGTGACTAGTTGAGTTGAGTTGCTTGAGCCAGTGACGGCGTGCCCCGTTTGGCCAAAGCACACAGTTGCATGTGTTCGTTGATCCAGACTTGTTGCAGTACGACGAGGTGTGGGCAGCAGCAGGAACGTGGAACGACAACTTCGGTGCTGCACCAGCAGGCATTGTGCGTGTTGCCGGTGGCGTTGTCACCGACCTGAAGTGCATGTGACATTAGTGGCGTACACTCAAATTGTGGATACCTGGAAGAACCCAAACGAAGACGAGCGTGGTGTCGACGTTGGGCAAATTCGTGTGCAACTGAATCTGACTGTGGCTGAACGCGTGCGCCAAATGGTCCATGCTGCAAATGTGTTCATGACAGTGCAGGAGAATTCCCGCAGATTCCGTGAGGCACAGACGCAGTGATCTTTGACCCAGTTCAAATTTGCGGGATCCTCAATGAGGAACGCGTGGATTATGTGGTGGTTGGAGGATTCGCCGCCGTGGTCAGAGGTTCGTCACTTCCCACCAGGGACATTGACATTGTTCCTTCGCGCGTTTAAGCGAGTGCTGCGCGAAGGCCACGTGTAGCAGTATCGCCAATTTTGTTAAACACTTTTCCAAGCATAAGATTCACTCCAGCAATAATCCAATTTGCAGTCAGCGTTGCATCGTAAATTACTTCGCACCCGGTAGCTGTCTCGTTAATTGTTATGCGATCAACCGAGGTGAAGAGGGTATTGACGCCTCGCACCAAGATGTTTGAGAACTCGTCGTATTCAGTGGTGGTGTAACGCAATGTTGTAGTGGATTTTCCTAAACCTTTTACTGTCACGTCAAAAATGGTTCCGAGGCCTGCACCAGTGCCTTCAACTTGTACAACCTTCACAACACCCTTATCCCATTGAGCAAAGTTATGAAGGTCTGCCATGTAAGCAAACGCCTCTTCTTGAGTAAGCGAACTTGGAATTGTTGTTACATATCGAGCCATGAGTTCAACGTACAGCAATACCAGCGGCAGTAGCTGCTGGCACTTCAACAAGTCGGCCGCTGCGCACGTCATAGATGTATCCATAAATAGGAATCTTTTTTGGTACGAGTGGGTGGTTGCGAATGCGTGCAACGTCTTCTACAACACTGCCTTCAGCATCGGCGATAGTGAGCCAGTTGATGTATCGACCCTCGGTTGAGCCAGGGCCCTTACCAATGTCGGTGAAACCATTTGCACCAAGTGCAGCGGTTTCCAAACTTGAAGCTAAGAGACCACTCATTACTTCATTCGTGAAGAATTCCATTCCACAGTCGGTGTGGTGAATAACAAACCATTCAGCAGTTCCGAGAAGCTTGTAGGAAATAACGAGTGAGCGAATGGCATCGTCACTTGCACGGCCACCGGCATTGCGAATGACGTGTGCATCACCTTCAGCGAGACCCGCGTATTTCGCAGGGTCGAGGCGAGCGTCCATGCAGGTCAAAATTGCGAATTGGCGTGCAGGTGGAAGGGCGAGTGAACCTTTGTCGCCAAAGTTCTCGGCGTATGTGGCATTGGCTGCAATAACTTTTGGGCGAACGGACATGGGGTTTCCTTTGGGGTAAATGCAATACCCGACAATTATGACTGGTTTAGTCGGGAATGGCAACTTGTGCCAGTACTTGCCGACCCAGCCCACAGCAGGAGTTAAGGAATTCCTTGCATTTGATACACCCTTCAGATTGACTGAAAACATGTCCGCAGATGCACGAAATCAGGTTGAACTGACAGCTGTGCTCTGGGCTGCCACCGAAGGCGGCTTTACCGCGTTGAACCCTGAAACAGGAACTGTTTCAGAAGGCGAAACCGAAGCGGAAGCTCTCGCGAATCTGACCGAGGCCACAGAGCTCTATCTAGAAGAGTTTCCGTTGCCCGAATTTCTTAAAAACTTTGTCTAACCCGCAAGCGCACCGGCGAAGCGAGTTTGGTCTGCGAGGTTTTAGTTATCTGACCATTTGGTGCCGGGTAAGAAATAACGTTTGGCCCATACCCCACGAGGATCTTCACCCGACACTGGCATCCGCCACGTAACAATTTTTGTTGTCGGTGCTGTGAGCGACACCGCACACAATGCGCGCGGCTGGTCATCGGTCCCGTCAACGTATCCATTTGCAAAATCATCAGACACATAGCGCTTTGCAATATTGCGGTACACCTCACGCCATGCTTCATCGTTACCTGGTTGATACTTGATGACCACGTGCCCTTGAATAGATACTTTGCGCATGGGCATAGTTTCTTCGTCTATTGAAATTCCAACACGGGGATCACGTTCAATGTTTTTCCAAATAATGGCGAGCGATCGGGGAGTAAACAAAAGTTCATCACCTTGAATGATGAACCACAATGGCAGCACTCTTGGCATCCCATCGGAATCGACAGTTCCAATTCGTGCCAAGTGTTCGCGCTCACTGAGAAACTGCTGGACTTCATCTCGTGATAATTTTGTCATTTCTTATTCTCATTCCAAATAATTATTTATGGGAAGAGCAACTAACTAACCCGCAAGCGCGCCGGCAAAAACCTGCCATGCAAGAAGCGACTTCGCCACAAAACTGAGAATGATGTAGCGACGCTCACCATGCAGGTAGTCGGCCCACTTGCCCTTGCCGCGGTATTGCAGCCACTGCACAATTGCAAAGCAGTTGAACAATATGAATAGCGACGCCACAATTCCGTATACGAAACCAGGAACCACTGAGTCGTTTGGTCCCTTAAGAGAGAACATGTTGATTCCAATCGCGATCCACGGCACTGCTCCTGCGATGCACCCAAACCAGAACGGGCGAAGGTCGCCGTCGCCTGGGGTGGTGTAGCGCTCTTGTAGCCAACCGAAAAGAATCATGCTTGCGTTCACTCCGAATATTGCAAGGAGAGCGATGTAGTCAGCAACACCATTGAGTTGCAAGATAATAATGATCATGATTGATGACGAGAGCGAGTACTCAACCCATCGATACACATTGATGTGGCGAGTGAGGCCATCGACATACTTCGGAAATACTTGAGGTGAGCTCACAAAGAAGTGGAAGAACGCCGACAACGCCATGAATGCCGCAACCATGTAGCCAGTGTTCAGATTGAACAGGTTGATGCCGTCAGTGAAGTTGCCGGTACCGGGTGCCTCGGTGAGATAGATCGCTCGCACGGGGAGCGAAAAGTCATTGGCCAGCAACAAGATCGCAATGAACGATACGAGGTGAAGACAACCGGCAAGTACATTCATTTTCTTTAGCGCGATAAAGCGTGGTTCCATGAACCGAGAATAGTGTTGTATGCGTTACAGGTGTGCGATGCCGCCTGCGAGGTTATGGTGCGCCAAGTGCGGCCCTTAACTCTGCCTCGGTAATGCCTAGGGTTTTTGCAGCAGCTGGAAAATCGGGTGGCATCTTGCGATCAAGTGCAGCGTCCAACTCTGCCTCTGTAATGCCAAGCTTTTTTGCCGCAGCTGCAAGATCTGGCTGTGGTCCACCCATATTGGGCATCGGTTGAATTTGTGAACTTTCAACTTTTCCGTGGAAGCATCGAATAGAAGAAGTTGTATCGGTAGTTCCAGGAAGAACGTAGTGGTACACACCGTTAGGAAATTCGGGGGTGGGGCTGTTGATTCCGTTGCATTCATCGAGGTCGCTAGACGGAACAACTTTTCCGTTGATGTCATTTGCGCCATATATAAGGTATCCGTCAAGTGCAATGCCGATGATGTGTGACGGGCCTCCGGCCTTATCTACTTTGGCGGTCACGCATTCAGGTTGACCGTGATAATGGTATGCACCTGAATTGGGGGTTGGGTGACCTGCGCACTTATCGACGAATGATGCCGTGATTCCATCTGAATTGGTAACGGTGAAGTTATTTGACATGGCAACAGTTGTCCCGTCGCCTTCATAAGGGTTGAACAGAATTGCACCAGAGATCATGACGCCAATGGAGCCAAGTGGCGCTGTGGTTACTTCTGATGAGTACTCAGGCGATGAGGGAATATCGAACGAATAGGTTTGTGACTTCGTTGGATCTTTCATAACATATGCCGAGTTCGCATCAGGAACAACAACTCCTGCATTGGGTACTGCGTAGTACTCATCGCGTTCATGATTCGGAATTCCATCTGGCTGAAAGTTGATGGAGCCATCTGAGTAGGTGATTTTGATCGTTGGGTTCCACGAAGCCGTTTTGATTGCAGAAGTGAGGTCTGTTGCCACTGCGGTATCAGCAACAGTTGTTTCTGTTTTGAGAGTGGTGACGGCCACAACGGTGTCTTGTGCAGAGTCGGAACTACTTGAGCATGCAGTCAAAAAGAGACCGGCCGACAGTGAGAGAAAGAGCGAGCCAATTGTGATCTTCTTTTTACAGTTTTCCATTGTCGGTCTTTCGTCGTGGGGGTTGGCTCAAAATTTAGGTTACTGAAACTAAGGAGCCCAATGGCTAACTCTCGGCAGTGAGTTTTCCGTTTTCCATGGTGATGGTGCGGGTAACACGCACCGATTCCAAAAGTGATCGGTCGTGAGTGACCAGTAAAACAGTGCCACCGAAGGTGTCGAGCGCTTGCTCGAGTTGCTCGATGGTAGGAAGGTCGAGATGGTTAGTGGGTTCATCTAATACGAGGCAGTTCGCACCATTAGCCATTAGTAATGCCAGAACTCCACGTGTGCGCTCGCCAGGTGAGAGGGAAGCTGCGGTGCGGTTGACATGTTCTGCAACGAGGCCGAATTTTGCGAGCAGTGTGCGGGCGTCGGGTACGAGGAGACCAGTTGCTTCCATGAATACCTCGAGCAAAGTGTCGTTGGTGAGTTCGCCTTCGGCGTTACGACCCGATAGTTGGTAGCGCGCTTGTTCAAGTTCTCCTACAACAACCCCTGGCCCAAGCCAATGT
>JBAXNF010000104.1:0-6605 GCA_037133935.1 bacterium | reverse complement strand
TTTTCCAGGAGTGCACGCATGAAGCATCTCCTCTCAATGGACGACCTGTCGCTTAGTGAAGTGCAGCAGTTATTGTCGCTTGCCGACGAAATGAGTGAAATACAAAAGCGCTCTCAACCAAAAGTTCCTGCTTTACGCCATAAAACAGTGGTAAGTCTCTTTTTTGAAGACAGCACGCGTACTCGGTTGTCGTTCGAGACGGCTGCTAAGCGGTTATCGGCCGACACCATGACCTTTAGCGCAGCATCGTCAAGCGTGAACAAGGGAGAGAGTTTGCGCGACACGGTAGAAACTCTGTCGGCGATGGGCGTAGACGCATTCGTGGTTCGTCATAAAACTGCCGGTTTGCCACTAGCGATGACCCAGTGGACGAATGCTCATATTGTGAACGCTGGCGATGGCGCACATCAACATCCCACTCAAGCCTTGCTCGATGCATTTACGCTCACTCGTGCCCTGGAAATGGGCAATTCTCTTGCAGGCGTGCGCATAGCAATGGTCGGAGATATTCGCCATAGCCGAGTTGCGCGCAGCACGGTGCGAGCTTTTGTTTTGCTCGGCGCCAAGGTCACCCTCGTTGCGCCAGCCTCGCTGTTGCCTCCGTCGCTCATTTATAGCAATGCCGCTCACACGAGCCATGAGTGGCCAGTTTCTGTATCGCATGAACTCGATGAAGTTCTTGGCGAAGTCGATGTTGTGTACCTCTTGCGCATGCAACACGAACGCATGAATGCAGCGTTTATCTCTTCAGTAGACGAATACGCACTGCATTTTGGTTTAACAGCACAGAGGTTGGCAAAACTCCCTCGTCACTTCAAGTTGATGCACCCCGGTCCAATGAATCATGGGGTGGAAATCGGTGTAGATCCTGCGTTGGTTCCAGGGTCACTCATTACACAACAAGTAACCAACGGTGTGTCTATACGAATGGCTGTACTGCTTTCACTACTTGGTCCCGCAGCTTCAAGTGAAACGACGAAAGAAGAGAGAGATGTCTAATAGCAAATCCGTTCTCATTATTGGTGGAACAGTCGTCAATGCTTCGGGCGAAGTACTTGCCGACGTCATGATCGACCAAGGGGTTGTGCAAGAAGTCGGACCCAATATTTCTGCAAAGTATGCCGCAGAAAATGAAGGCGGACCGCAGCGCATCGACGCAACTTCTTGCGTAGTTACTTCAGCTTTTGTAGACCTACACACTCACCTGCGTGAGCCTGGCCGTGAAGAATCAGAAACCATAGAGACAGGGTCCCGTGCAGCAGCGCTTGGTGGCTACGGGGCTGTCGTGGCCATGCCAAATACCGAGCCGGCTCAAGATTCAGTTGCGGTGGTGGAGTTTGTGCGGATGCAAGGGGAGCGTGCCGGTTTGGTTGATGTGGTTCCGTCCGCGTGTATCACTGTGAATCGCAGTGGTCTGCAACTCAGCCCATTTCATTCGCTGGCTCAAAACGGAGTGACTCTGTACACCGACGACGGCAATGGGGTGCAAGATCCGGTCATCATGCGCCGGGCCATGGAGTACGCCAAAGAGCTCAACATCACCCTGATGCAACATTGTGAGGTTTCTCGACTCACCGAAGGCGCAGTGATGCACGAGGGATGCTGTTCATCTCACCTCGGGCTGCCGGGTTGGCCATCAATTGCAGAAGTATTAATGCTGCAACGTGATCTTGAGTTAATGCGGGAAACGGGTGCGAAAATGCACTTCCTGCATCTGTCCACTGCGCGCAGTGTGGAACTCGTACGCCAGGCGAAAAATGAAGGCTTGCCCGTCACGGCCGAAGTGACTCCGCATCACTTTTCTCTCACCGATGAAAAGCTGTCTGGGTTCAACACTGTGTTCAAAGTAAATCCACCACTACGCACCATGGAAGATATTGAAGCACTGCGCATTGGTATGCAAGACGGAACAATTGACGCCATTGCTACAGATCATGCTCCTCATGCGGCCCATCTGAAAGATCAAGATCTCCAAGCAGCGCCACCGGGAATGTTGGGTTTACAAAGTGCACTCGGTGTGGCAATGAAGTACTCAGGTTGTTCAGTGCAACGAGTAATTGAGTTGATGTCTTGGGCTCCCGCTCGTATTGCCGGTCTCACTGCTCGCCAGGGAAATTCAGTTGCCCCTGGCAACATCGCAAACCTTGTCGTATTCAATCCGACTGCGCAATGGGAACAATCTCTCGAACAGATCGTCAGCAAAAGTCAAAACACCCCTTATCTCGGACTCCCATTGCAAGGTCAAGTGCAGTGCGTATTGCGAGATGGAAAAGTCATAGTAGAAGCAGGAGTAATAACTAAATGAGTGCGCCGAGTGGATTTACAGATGGGCACCTCGTGCTCGCGAACGGCGAAGTATTTGAAGGTGAAGTGTTCGGGGCTCTCCCCGAGTCGGGCGTTTCAGCAGGCGAAGTTGTTTTCAACACCGCAATTACCGGTTATCAAGAAATTATTACAGACCCTTCATATGCCGGGCAGATCATTACTTTTACGCAGCCTCATATAGGGAACTACGGAACTGTTGATTTAGATAACGAATCGGTGCGGCCCTTTGCGCGTGGTGTGGTCATGCGCCAAATGGCGCGTCGTCATAGCAATTGGCGCGCACAAGACTCGCTGTTGTCGTCGCTGCAACGCTGGGGAATTCCCGCTATTGGAGGAATCGACACGCGACGCCTCACTCGCATTTTGCGTGAAGCCGGCGCAATGAGTGGTTCTTTTGGAACTGCGGATCCGAAAATACTTTTACAATCTGCACAAAGCGAAAAAGGCACTGCAGGAGTCGATCTTGTCTCTCAAGTCACCACACAGTCGGCCTATGAAAAGGGTGCAGGCAAATACAAAGTGGTGGCCTATGACTTTGGAATCAAGTCGACCATTGTGAATTGTCTTGCCGAAATTGCCACAGTTCGCGTGGTGCCTGCGCACACCAGTGCTGAAGAAGTTCTACAGATGAAACCCGATGGCGTGTTTTTATCCAACGGCCCAGGCGACCCAGAAATGGTAAGCACAGCAGTGCAATCCATCAAGGACCTGCTGGAAAAGGGTGTACCCATTTTTGGAATTTGTCTGGGTCATCAACTGTTGGCACGAGCTTTAGGCGCCAAAACCTACAAGTTGCCATTTGGCCACCATGGGGGAAACCATCCAGTAAAACGTCTCGAAACAGGCACTGTAGAAATCACCAGTCAAAATCACAATTTCTGTGTTGACGAGAAATCTCTCGCTCAACTCATCGACGTAACGCATATCAACCTCAATGATGAGACAAATGAGGGAATGAAAGTGCGCGGTGCAAGGGCATTCAGTGTTCAGTACCACCCTGAGGCGGGACCCGGACCTCACGATTCAAGATATCTCTTTAACCAGTTTGCCAATGTAATGGATGGAAAGTAATGCCGCGTCGTAACGATATTCACAGCATCTTAATTATCGGTTCCGGACCAATTGTTATTGGTCAGGCCTGCGAATTTGACTATTCGGGAACGCAGGCATGTCGTGTGCTGAAAGAAGAGGGCTATCGCGTGATTCTTGCGAACTCGAACCCGGCCACCATCATGACCGACCCCGACTTTGCAGACCGCACATATATTGAGCCACTCACGGTAGAAGTTTTAGCCAAAATTATCGAACGGGAAAAACCAGATGCTGTATTACCCACGCTCGGTGGCCAAACAGGGCTCAACCTTGCAATGGCACTCTTTGAAAAAGGTCTCGTCGGGGTGCCGGGCACCCCAGAACTCATTGGTGCGAATGCTGAAGCAATCTCAACAGCTGAAGACCGTGACAAATTCAAACAGGCAATGATTGAAATTGGTTTATCGGTTCCCCGCAGCGGTGTCGCACGCAATATGGAAGAAGCGCATGAGGTGCTTGCTGAAATTGGGTTACCCATCATTGTTCGACCTGCATATATTTTGGGTGGTCGCGGAACAGGCATCGCAAATACGCAAGAAGAGTTTTTGAAACTCGCCGCGAACGGTCTAGATGCAAGCCCTATCCGTGAAATTCTTATCGAAACTTCCATCGTTGGGTGGAAGGAATATGAACTTGAAGTAATGCGCGACAAGGCCGACAACTGCGTCATCATCTGCTCAATTGAAAACCTCGATGCGATGGGTGTACATACAGGAGACTCCATCACAGTGGCGCCTGCGCAAACCTTGTCTGACGTGGAATATCAAAAGATGCGCGATGCCGCATTCGCATGTATTCGTCGAGTAGGAGTGGAGACGGGCGGTTCTAACGTCCAGTTTGCGGTTAACCCTGTAAACGGCGATCAGGTTGTCATTGAAATGAATCCCCGTGTTTCACGGTCATCTGCGTTGGCTTCAAAGGCAACAGGTTTCCCTATCGCCAAAATTGCAGCAAAACTTGCGGTGGGTTACACGCTCGACGAAATACCTAATGACATCACCAAAATGACTCCAGCAAGTTTTGAGCCAACCATCGATTATGTCGTTACTAAAATTCCGCGGTGGGCATTTGAGAAACTTCCCGGTACAAGTGGTGTGCTTGGGACGCAGATGCAAAGCGTTGGAGAAGTGATGGCCATCGGGCGCACGTTCCCAGAAAGTTTGCAAAAGGCCTTACGTTCATTAGAGCAAGGTCGCGCCGGGCTGAACGCCGATTCTTCTGAAGTGCACATGCGCAGTATGTCTGATGAAGAGCTTTTAAAAAAATGCGCTATTCCTACACCCGATCGTATTTTTCAAGTTGGAGAGGCCTTGCGTCGTAGAATTGATGTGGAGGAGGTTCAAGAGCATTGCTTGTACGACCATTGGTATCTCGATCAGATGATCTCCATCATCGACGAGCGTTTGGAGTGGGAATCTTTGGCTGCTCAAGGTATGCAGCTGAGCGAAATTTCACGCTCTGTGTGGCGTCGTGCGAAGCGACTCGGCTTCTCCGATGTTCAACTAGCTTTTCTTCTTGGTTCAAGCGAACGCGAAGTGCGTGCTGCTCGAAAAGCAGCTGGAGTAATTACCACATTCAAAACTGTCGATACTTGCAGCGCTGAATTTGATGCAAAGACTCCGTATCACTATTCAACATATGAAGACGAAAACGAAGTGCGACCCTCTTCGCGTCCACGCGTCATCATTTTGGGCAGTGGACCCAACCGCATTGGTCAAGGCATTGAATTTGACTACTGCTGTGTGCATGCAAGCTTTGCCCTGCGTGACGCCGGGTTTGAAACAGTGATGTTGAACTGCAACCCAGAGACCGTGTCTACTGACTACGACACCAGCGACCGGTTGTATTTTGAGCCACTGACCTATGAAGATGTCCAAAATGTAATTGAGGCAGAAACTCTTGCAAGTGGAGGAGTGGAACCGAAAGTTATTGTGAGCTTGGGCGGGCAAACTCCATTGAAACTGGCTTCGCAAATTGACGCTCGTCTCATCGCCGGTACGTCACCAAACTCCATCGATCTGGCAGAAGATCGTGAACGGTGGAACGCTTTGTGTGAAGAGTTGTTCATTCCTCAGCCTCCTGGTGGCACCGCAACTACTTTTAATCAAGCGCGCGACATTGCTTCACGAATTGGTTATCCGGTTCTTGTGCGCCCTAGTTATGTTTTGGGCGGCCGTGCAATGCAAATTGTTCACGACGTCGATCATCTACAACGCGCCATGAAAGAGCTTGCTCGCGAAGGCTCACTAGGCCGCGAGGGTGGTCTCTCCGCAGAGCGCCCCATCCTTGTCGACCATTTTCTTGAAGATGCCACTGAGGTAGACGTCGATGCGGTACGAGACATCACTGGTGAAGTGCTTATTGGCGGGGTGATGGAGCATGTGGAAGAAGCGGGTGTTCACTCTGGAGACAGTGCATGCGCCATTCCTCCTCAAACTCTTCCCGATTGGGTAGTCGAAGTCATTCATTCTTATGCAAAAGCTTTGGCAAATGCCCTCGAAGTAGTTGGTCTCTTGAATGTTCAATTTGCAGTGTCAGGAACAACTGTTTACGTCATCGAAGCAAACCCGCGCGCAAGTCGCACTGTTCCATTCGTTGCTAAAGCAACTGGTGTGCCGTTAGCAAAGGTTGCAACACGCGTGATGCTCGGAGCAACGTTGAAGGAATTGCGCACAGAAGGTTTGCTCACCGAGCCAATCACGGGTCACGTCTCAGTGAAAGAAGCGGTTCTGCCCTTTAGTCGTTTCCCGGAAGTCGACACGGCGCTGGGGCCAGAAATGCGTTCTACTGGCGAAGTCATGGGAATCGATGCAACGTTTGGTCTAGCTTTCGTCAAAGCCGAAACCGCAGCCGGAACAATTCTGCCAACGACTGGCTTAGTGTTTTTGTCACTCGCAGATCGCGATAAACCCGCCGGACTCGTGGTTGCTCAGCGGCTCAGAGAATTAGGTCTCGGAATTGCTGCTACTTCGGGAACAGCGACGTACTTATCGCGCTTCGGAGTTGTTGTCGACCGCATCGTGGCAAAAGTTTCAGAATCAACAATTGGTAGCGACACCGCAGTAGGGCTCATCGAATCTGGTGATGTTGCCTTCGTTGTCAATACCCCTCGAGGAGCAGGATCTCGTTCCGATGGACAGGCGATACGTAAAGCAGCAAACGTTCATCACGTTTCTTCAGTAACCACG
>JBAXNF010000103.1:0-6627 GCA_037133935.1 bacterium | reverse complement strand
CGACTGAACATTGCTGGGAAGATCTTCTGGGTCGACCTTCTCGCCTTGCGCAATGTGATGACCCAATGCTTTTGCGGCATCGCGCAACGCAGAACGCGACCGGTATGTAATGACATTGGCAACCTGTGCTGCATGCAAACGGTCGTAGCGCTGGAAAACATATTGAATGACCTCTTCGCGCCTGCCGCTTTCAATATCGATATCAATATCGGGTGGCCCGTCGCGCTCTGGCGACAAAAAGCGCTCGAACAACAAGCCGAGCGACACAGCATCGGCGCGCGTAATGCCAAGAGAAAAACACACTGCACTATTTGCAGCACTACCACGGCCTTGGCAAAAAATATCGTTGTCGTTACAAAATTGAACAATGTCCCACACAACTAAGAAATAACCAGCAAAACCCAGGGTTTCAATGACATCGAGTTCATGCTGAATGACTGCCCACGCCCGTGCTCGCAACGACAAGGTGTCGTCGGCGTGAGTGGGTGGCGGCCCGTATCGGCGCTGTGCGCCTTCGGCCACCAAATGACGCAAGTACTCCATTTCGTTCATGCCAGAAGGGCACGGGTACGGAGGGAGGCGTGGTGCAATAAGTGCAAGATCGAATGCACACTGTTCTGCAATATCGGCAGCAAGCTCTACGACTCCGGGGTAACGCGCAAAATATTTTTCTTGCTCGGCGCCTGAACGCAACATTGCCGTTGCCGCAAATGGCAATAGGTGGTCAATATCGTTGAGCGAACTGCGTTGACGAATAGCAGCCATTGCTGTTGCCAGCGAAAACTCTGTGGTTGTTGCGTACTGCACATTGTTGGTTGCTACACATTGCACATTGCACCGCGCAGCAATGCGCACCAACTCGTCGTTACGTGCGGCATCGAGTGGGCCGCCATGATGCACAAGTTCTACGTACACATTGTTGGCACCAAATGCATCGATGAGTTGGTACAACTTGCGTTCGCCTGCCTGTGGCCCGTGCTCAATAAGAGCTTGACTGACCACTCCTTCTACGCCGCCCGTGAGCACCTTCCATGAGCCACGAGCAAAACCAGAAAGGTCGGTCAGGTGAAACTGCGGCTCGTTTTTTACACCAGCTAGTTGCCCATGTGTAATGGCTTGCGACAAGTGCGCGTACCCTTGCGGCTCTTGCGCAAGGAGCACCACGTGCCCACTGTTGTGCTCGCCAGCAAAGCGCGGAGTGATTTCTGCACCAAACACGGTGGGTAACTGCAACTGCCGTGCTGCTTCAGCAAAACGCACGACCCCATACAAGCCATTGCGATCGGTCAGGGCAAGCGCTTGCAAGCCGAGTGCACTTGCATGTTGAGCGAGTTGCTCGGGAGACGATGCTCCTGTCAGAAAAGAAAAATGCGATTGGCAGTGCAATTCGCTATAACGCTGCTCACGATGAAAACCCACTCATCGGAGTTTAGCGAACATATGTTCGTATGAGTTCCTGAGCCCGTATGAGTGCTCCGACAAGCCCCATATCGGCAATTTTTGTGGCCTCTTCCCAAGAAAACCAGCGCACTTGTTGGCTTTCCTCTGCCCCAGGGGCTGGCACCTCGAGGTGGCTAGCAAGCAAGAGGTACCGCAAGTCGAGATGCGTATGGCCCCGTGGCCCAGGGTGTACATCGAGGTGAAAGAACACCGCGCCGCTCTGGGGGTGGCGCACATGCAGGCCCGTTTCTTCTTGTGCTTCGCGCAATGCACCCTCACTTGGGTGCTCATCTTTTTCAATATGCCCACCGGGCTGCAACCACAAATTGAGGCGCTTGTGCAAGTGCAACACTGTTGCCTCGCTGCTGACCACTACACCAGATGCCGTGACGTGAGTGGTGTGTGCATGTTCGTTACACGGGTCGGCAAGTTGAACTACCTCATGGCGAAAAGTTGTTAACGACTCGGCTTCTCGGGCATCAACGGGTTGATGATGAGCAACTAGTGCCAAGAGTTCATCTACTGCGAGCGATGTCATTTCTACAGTCTCTCAGGAATACACCGCAACGAGCCACCATGTACGGTGCTCGAGCAATACCAGCCACCCATGTTCTTGTTGGCCGTCGCGAACAAGGCATTGCATGCGCACCACACGACGTTGACGCAGTGGGTCCCACCAACGCTCTTCAACGGGCCACGGACCATGCCATGCATGCACAGGGAAAAGTTGTTCATTGCGTCGGATGTACTGTGGCTCTGAACGCACAGCATGACGGCCAGTTACCTCGACTGGCGCATACTGGTTGTTGAGCACCTCAACTTTTTCTGGTGGAACAATATTTTGCATTGGCGCGTGTTGGCCCATGTCGCCGCTCCATGCTGCGGGCCGCAATACGCCAGGGGTAACTCGGTGCATAGTGGCTTCATTGTGGGCAAGGTCGACACGGTGCGCTGGCACCAATTCGTACTCACGCGTAATGTCGCGACCGCCTTGCCACTCGGGAACACACACCTGGGCTTGGCCCACCACACCAGCCACCCGAGCAATAGCTACGCGTGCTGCAGCATCACTTTCACTGCGACCACCCCACAAGCGTGGCTGCTCGTGACCCATGGGCACTGTGTTTTGCACATTGACCACAATGTTGTGCACCCCAGCAGTGAGCCCCGATGATTCTTCTAGCCACGTTGTTACCTGCCATCGCACACGTTCAAGAAGACCTTGTTCGTGAAAACCTGCTGCGCTGTACCACACACGTTCAGATGTGTCGTCGTGCTCGGTGGTGAGAGTAACAACTACACGACACATTGCTAGATGTTGCCCTTGCAACTTTGCCATGAGTGGCGCAATGAGCTCTTGAGTAGCCACAAAAACAGCATCTACCTGCACAAGTGGATCTTCATAATGGCTCTCGGCGTAATAGAGAGTAGGAATTTTTTCAGTAAGTGCAGGGTGCAGGTCAGCACCGCTACACAGTGTGTGCAACGTATTGCCGTCGGGGCCAAAGCGATCGGCAAGAAGTTGCTTACTCGTAGCAGCAATCTTGCCACAGGTAGACAAACCCAATCGTGAAAGAAGCGACAGAGTATGTGCAGACATACCGGCAAACTGTTCGAGATGTCGCACATTGATGCCAGCCAAAAACTCTGCTGTTTCACCAGCAGGAACAACGAATAAGGGCTGTGCCATACGGGCCGCAATGAGCCCCGCAAGGCGACCATCGGCAATACCTATGGTGAGCGCCACATGCTGGGGTGCACAGGAAAAAAGCTTTTCTGCTACTGCTTTTTCGCCACCGAAATATCGAGTTGGGCCTCGCATAGGAACAAGTACATGTTCATCGTCGACAATTTCAATGAGGGGCGCAATAGCAGTAATGCTTTGAGCCAATGCGTTGAGTTGTCGGGCATCGCTTCCTACTGCGCGCACAATGGCAACGCGATATGAATGATGATTCATCATTTCACTACCCCACCAACAACGAGAAACATTGCTCGCTCGGCACTCGGCGTCCGCCAACATGAACAGATAATTCTTGCGCAGCAAACGCCATTTGTTCTTGTAACTCATTTTCCTTCAGCCATGTGCGCCTTGTTGCGCTAAAAACAATATCGGCGGTCATGGCGTGCACCGGGCCAAGAACAACCACCACACACTGTTGCACTGCTGCTGATAACAAAGTTCGCCGCACAGAACTTGGCGACACATGTGGTGGGATATTTACAACAAGAACTTCAACACCACTGGCGAGTGCCATTACTGCCTTACACCAATGTTCCGCACAGGACACCTGCACCACACGCTCTAAACACCACCCGGCGTTACGCGCTGCGCTCCAATTGAGATGTTCACTTGCACACCAACCCACCCATGAACCTTCTGCAGTTGCTTTTTGCACAAGGGCTACCGCAAGTGACATAGGAGCGATGCCCGTGCACTGGTACACGCGACCACGCACCAAGCCCAAAGGAAGTTGTGCTCGTTGCAGAACTTCTACAAAAGACTCGCCAACGGCAATGGTGCGATGTGCGTGCAAAGATGCCTTGCCAAGCGACACCACATGGTGCCCATATTTATGATGGGAAAGTTGTTGGGCTAGTTGCTCACGAGCCAATTCCAGAGACGACACGTTGCTACTGTAGCGAACGCATGTTCGTATTTAACCCTGCTCGTATTTAAACCTGCTCGAGGAACCCCACGAGAACATCGACATCGCTTGCCCACCCAGGGGCCCCTAATTCTTCTGCATCTACCGCCGAGAGCACCGCGGCTCCGCCGATGTAAATAGGCACGGCTCTGTCAGCAGTTTCGCGCATAGAAAAAATAAGCTCACGTGCTGCATCGCGAGCAGTTGGCGAGGTAATGCTCACACACGCTGCAACCACATCGGGGGTGTTATTTACCGCAGCAATAAATGAATGCGCAGGGAGATCTGCTCCCAAATCGAATACTTCCCAACCACGTTGGCGCAAGAGATCGGCCACCATTGACACCACGAGGTCATGATGCTCACCCTGGGGAGCACCCACAATAATGGAACCCTTCGTGCGCCCACGGCCCACAAAACGTGGCCCCAAGCGACCCATAATGCGACCCACAATGGCCGATGCTTGATGCTCGTGGTAGATCTCTAAATCGCCTCGTGCCCACTGATCGCCAATGTTCACCATCGCTGGGCTGAGAACTTTCGTATAAATATCTTCCAAGCTGACCCCTGCAACAAGTGCAGCTTCGACCACGGCCCACGCTCCGTTGCCATCACCGGCAAGCAGGCGTGCTTCTAGTCGTTCCCACCACACCACATTTTTTTTGAGCGATGCTTCAGCGTCGAGGGGTTGCGGGCTCTGACCTTGGAACTCACGCAGATCGTGGAGCAGAACACGCCATGTTCCTGCTGCCTTGTGTGCGGGCAAAAGACCCAAGCGCACATAGCGGTACGCGGTCATGTAGTGCACATCGAGCATCGCTGCTGCTTCATGCAGGGTCACCTCATGTGCAGGTGCACTTTCTACAATCACTTTTTGCGCAACCACGACTTAACTCTAGAAGAGTTCTGCATTGCGTGCTTTACCTAACGCATAAACATCAGGGAAAAGTTAGCCACCCAAACGGGCACGCGCAGATGCACTGCGCTCAAACAAATGTGCTGGCACACGTTGTGCCGCAGCACTGAGGGCTGGGCCACCATCGCTTGTTGCAGCACCGCTTGGCGCTTCTTCTTCTGGGGCAACAAGATCTTCAAATGCAGGAGGCACCATTCCTGGCTTCCAGTACTGATACAGGTCGCGCACCACTTCGTTCAAGCCCTGAGCACCCGCCCCTTTGGCTAGCTCAACAGTGATGATGTTGCCATAAATATGCACCCCAGCTACTTGCCCGGTAGCAAAAAGTCGACTTGCCACCACTGCTGCAGGTTTGGTGCCAAATGCTTGGTCGGCACTGGAAAAGCGCTCGTGACCCATTCCTGTGAAACTGCGATTTGCCTCAAAACGCACAATGCCCAACTTGCCGGCGGGACCTTCAAGAACTGATACTGGCTGACCCATGCCAAAACAATAGTCTGCCGTGGTGCATCGCTGGCATTTCTCCACCATAATTTGAAGAGTAACGAGGGGGAAAAGATGTCCAACGGCCTGTCAGCCAATATGTCACTTGAAGAGTTCACCACAGCAGCACGAGCATTTCTCGATGCCAATGCAGAGCAACGTGAAGCTGAGAAAACTTTTGTATGGGGCGAAGGCTCCGACAAAGTCAACGTATTTGAAGAGCGCACGCGCGAGCAAGAGTTGGTGCTACTCGAAGAAGCAAAAGATTGGCGTCGCAAAAAATTCGATGCCGGCTTTGGCTGGGTAGGTGGACCGGTGGAATACGGCGGCAGTGCGCTTCCTGCAGCATTCGATCGCGCCTTTGCGCGCCTCGAGGGTGACTACAAAATTCCTAACCAAAGTTTTTTCTCTATTGGTCTTGGCATGGTTGCTCCCACTATTTTGGCGCACGCAAGCACGCTTGCAAAAGATGCATACCTCACCAAAATGTGGCGTGCCGACATTGTTAGTTGCCAACTCTTCTCCGAGCCAGGTGCCGGCAGCGACCTCGCGTCGTTGCAAACCAAAGCAGAACGCGATGGCGACGAGTGGATTATTACTGGGCAAAAAGTGTGGACCTCTGGTGCCCATTACAGCGACATCGGCGAAATTATTTGCCGCACCGACCCCGACCTACCAAAGCACAAAGGGCTCACCGGTTTCATCGTCGACATGAAAGCACCTGGTGTAGAAATTCGTCCACTGCGCCAAATGACAGGCGGCGCAAGTTTCAACGAAGTGTTCTTCACCGAAGTTCGCGTGCGTGACGACCATCGCCTCGGCGATGTGAACAACGGATGGAACGTTGCACTCACCACGCTCATGAACGAGCGCGCAGCAATTGGTGGCGGCAGTGGCGGCGACAGTGTGCTCACGCGTGTGTTCGGCATGGTGCGTCACTATGGTCTCGACAAAGACCTCATTGTGCGCAACAAACTTGCTGACCTCGTTATTCGCTACCGCGTAGCTTCGTACAACAACCAGCGCGCACTCGACAAAATTCGTTCTGGCCAAACACCTGGGCCTGAAATGTCTATTGCCAAAATGGCTCTCACCGACAACCAACTTCGTCTCGGCGCTTTTTTGTCAGAGGTTTTAGGG
>JBAXNF010000102.1:0-6644 GCA_037133935.1 bacterium | reverse complement strand
AGATACTCCATCAATTTAAAGCGCAAATTGGCATCTGGATCTTTCACCAGTGCCGCGACGTCGCCATTATCGCGATACTTCTTGAGATGTTCCGTCATAATTTCCACGACACAGAAAAGCATCTCGTGATTACTGCCGAAGTATCGGGCAATGTAACTGTGATTCAGCCCCGATTCATGGGCAATTTCGCGGCTAGAAACATCTGAAACTGGTCGTTCACGAAGCATCGCAATCGCAGTGTTGAGGATGAGGGTCTTTGCCTCGTCTTGGCTCACACGGCCCAAGGCAGCCTTACGCTCGCGCTGCTGAATTGCTGGGGCAAGGTTGATTGGCTGCTTTTTAGGGCCTGGCTTTTGGCGCTCTACAACTTTTGCAGAAGCCTTCTTTGCCACTGTTTTCTTTGCTTTTTTCGCTGTCCCCACGGTCACACCTTAGTCGGGGCTTCTCCCCTTTCTCATTGTCTTCGACACTCAGTGTTCATCTTTCGGTTACATGAAACCCATTGTTCATAGGCTAAAAAGGTATATGCGCATTTTGGTAACTAATGATGACGGTATTGACTCTGTAGGCCTGCACGTTCTTGCTCGTGCAATGAATCGCCATGGCGAAGTTGTAGTGGTTGCTCCCGACCGCGAATACTCCGGTGCGAGTTCCGCGGTTGGGGCATTGCACCTCATGCAACCCGAGGTGCATAAAGCACATATAGATGGCATGAAAGAGTCATGGGCGCTGAGCGGGCCACCTGCATTGTGCGTGATGTTTGCTCGACTCGGACTTTTTGGTGCACCGTTTGATCTTGTTGTTGCGGGCATTAACCCCGGCGCAAACGTGGGGCGCAGTGTGTATCACTCGGGAACCATTGGTGCAGCACTCACTGCTCGCAGTGCTGGCATTAACGGCGTTGCTATTAGCCAAGCAGTCAATGGCATGGGCGTTGAAGGCCAAGGCTGGGACGACATGGTGAAGGGTCAACTCTGGGAATCGGCTGCAACAGTGGCCGACGCTGTTGTGGAGGGCCTCATTGCCAATCCACCGTCTGAACCAGTTGTGGTGAACGTGAATGTTCCCAACCTGCCCATCTCGGAAATCAAAAAGTGGCGCCGTACCGTGGTGGGCAGCGACCCCCCACGCGCTATGGCTACTGCGACCATGGAGCAAAAAGAAGGCCACAACGATTCGTATTACGTACGTATGGCATGGGGCGATGAACTCACCTTGCCCATTCACACCGACGGTGGCGCAGTAGGCGCAGGTGAAGTGTCTATTACCTACATCAGCCGATTGGAAAGCTACGAACTGCCCGGGGATACCGGACCCGAACGTGCCATTGCGGCGCTTTTGGGGTTGTAAGACTTCACTCAAACCCAATAAACATAAATACTCCACGGCATATCCCCCACTATCCCTTTAATGTGCCTACAGTCACTTCTGCAGGGTTTCCCTGCAGAAAAGAGGTAGATAGTTATGTACACACTTGGAGCATTACTCCTCCTCGCAGTTCTGCTTGGTGCGGTTACCGCCGTCATCGATTCAGTACTCGGGGCCCTCAAATTATCCGACACCATCCGCAAGTTGCCGCTCATCGGCGCCCATTGGGGTCTCGTCGTCAGCATCTTGATGATTTGGCTTCTCGACATCACTCCCGCCGCAGGCTGGGGTCTCTTGTTGAAAGATGATTGGATGAATATCGTTGCCGGTGGAGCAATTGTTTACGGGATGATTCCTGTGAAAGATGCTGTCATCAATATGGTGAATAAAGGCCTTCGCGCTTAAACATTCTCCAGCAGATTTTTGAAACGGGCCGCTAGTACTCCTAGCGGCCCGTTTTTTATTTCTCTCACTTTGTACTGGCCTGTACTACGGTCATGCCATGAGTTCAGACAATGCTCTGTGGTTAGACCTCACACAACGCAGCGCATTTGCATCACACCAACTCATTGGGTGGATTTTTTGGGACCCACGAGCTGAAGCACGTCATGCAGCCTTTGGCATTCAAGACGGCTTAGGACATTACATCGCCAACCGCGCAGCACCACTTGCCGCTGCTGGCGTTGATGTTGTGCACAGTGCTTTTTATTCCATTTCGCGGCATCTCATTCATTTCTCACTCGACCTCGCTTCTCCCCATGCCACATGGCAAGAGATGTCTGATGCGCGTGATGAATCTGTTCGCGAAGGACTTCTTGAAATAGCACCAGAAATATGTGAACCCCTGGGCAACCTTGCAACTGAGCTCTGGCGCACCGTTGATGCACTTCCACAAGAAGGTCGTGTGCTGTTTGCTGCCCACAAAGCATGGCCCCGCCCCAATAATCCAGTGGTATCGGCTTGGTTAGCTGTGAACGCACTACGCGAATGGCGTGGCGATACACATTGGGCACTGTTAGTAACTCACGAAATAGATGCTATTGAAGCTGGTCTATTGCACGATGCGTGGATGGGCTACCCAAAGGAATGGATTCCGCGCAGCAGAGGTGCCAACGATGCGCTCATTGAAGCGGCTTTGGAAAACCTCAGCACACGTGGGTTTGTTTCCGATGGAGCAATTAATCCGAAAGGCATTTCGTTTCGTCAAGAGTTAGAAGAACAAACGAATGAACTCTGTGTTCGCCAGTGGAAAATATTTGGCGAAGATAACACTCGAAAGTTTCTTGAACTCGTTGAACCTGTGGGTGCACGGTTTGTTGAGCGCATTGATGAAACAGCTGGACCCAATTGGATGCCAGCAGCGCGCGAGCGACGTTTATAAAACGCGATACACGTCGTAGTCGACTGCATCTTTCGATGGTTTACCAATTGCAACAGCTTGCACATCATTGAGCCACGCATAGCGTTCATCACTAGTTTGGAAAAGCGGCGCAGTAATAATGCGCACACCATCATCGGTTGGCGCCATGATTCCTTCGTAGGCCATGTGAATAGCAACGCCGTCATCGGTAATGAGCAACACACGCACATCGAGATGCGCGGTTCCTGTTGATCGCATGGTGAGCCAGTCGCCACCCATGGTGACCGTGCCAGAAACTTTCGGACCCGCAAAGGTGCCGCCCGTTACATTCACAATTACTCGTGTGCCTGCTGGCCCACCCGGAATAGGCACAGGAGCAGCGACAGTTGCATGAATAGTGAAGAGATACTCAACGGGAAGTGACGAGAGGATGTCAGGCATGCCTAAATCTTACGTAGTTCTTCACTATGAATGAGACAAATGTGCTTTGAACTGACACACTATGAATATGCCGATTTCGAAAAATAGCCCGCCTATTTTTCAGCACTACAACGGGAAGTGGCGCCCCCTATGGCGTGGTCGCATACATGGCATTGCCGCTTTGGTAGCCATACCCGCTGGAACATTGCTCATACTTGCTGCACAAAGCGCCATTGCCCGAGTCGCCACCTCCATATACGTGTTCTCGCTTTTTGCTCTCTATTCCACCTCGGCTTCGTACCACCTCTTTACACGCACACCCCACGTGCAAAAAATCATGCAGAAGCTCGATCATTCAATGATCTTTATTCTCATTGCGGGCACCTACACCCCGCTCTGCCTGCTCACCCTGCCCCATTCGTGGGGTATTCCCTTCCTGTGCTTTGTTTGGGTTGCGGCAATTATGGGAATGGTTTTTAAATTTGGCTGGGGCGCTCGGCGCATTACTGGTGGGTTGTACATCGCTCTTGGTTGGGCGGGGGTTTTTATTTTTCCTGCAGCAACAAGGGATGCTGGTCAAACAGCGATGGTGTTGCTCGGCATTGGTGGCGTGTTGTACACCATTGGGGCAGTTCTCTTTTATCTCCAGCGTCCGCGGTTGGTGCCACACATTTTTGGTTACCACGAGATCTGGCATGTTTTTACTGTTCTTGCGGGAATCACCCAATTCATTGGCATTGGGTTCATTGTCACTCAGGCCAATTAGTCCTGTCTCTGGGTCGCCACATATATTTGCACTAGCAGTGCAAATATATGTGAAACTGTCGTAACAGCGCAGGAGGGTATATGGGGCTCGAAAAGAACTTCACTGGTCGTATTGGTCGCACATTCGAAGATTCTGAAGCGGCGTGGCCCGACCTGCCTCAACCACCACAGGGCGCACCAAACATTGTGATGGTGTTGCTCGACGATGTGGGCTACGCACAATTTGGTTGTTACGGCTCTGACATTGCAACGCCAACATTTGATGCACTCGCAGCTCACGGCTTGCGTTATGCAAACTTCCACACCACTGCACTGTGCTCGCCTACTCGCGCGTGTTTAATGACCGGACGCAACCACCATGCAAGTGGCATGGCCCGCATCGTGGAAACTGCATCGGGCTTCCCTGGTTATGACGCCAACATTCCTGAAGAGAATGGTTTCCTTCCAGAAATTCTTGTACGGAATGGTTATGCAACTTACGGTTTAGGTAAATGGCACCTTGCCCCTGCACATGAAAATAACTTGGGTGGGCCGCGCACACATTGGCCACTCAACAAAGGCTTCGAGCGTTACTACGGATTTTTAAGTGGCGAGACCGACCAGTTCCACCCCGACCTTATTCACGACAGTCATATTGTTGACCCACCCAAAACTCCGCAAGAGGGTTACCACCTCACCGAAGACCTCACCGATAAAGCAATTGGTTACATCAAAGACCTTCGTGCTTTTTCGCCAACAAAACCTTTCTTTATGTACTACGCGCCAGGTGCATGTCATGCTCCACACCAAGCGCCGAAAAAATTTATTGATGCATACCGCGACAAGTTCAACCAAGGTTGGGACGCATGGCGTGAAGAAGTTTTCGCTCGCCAAATCGCATCGGGGTTGTTACCTGCAGGAACCATTCTTTCAGAACGTCCAACATGGGTACCTGCGTGGAGTTCACTGAGCGACGATGAACGACGCTTGTACACACGCCTCATGGAAGCATTCGCTGGCTTTCTTACTCACACCGACTCTGAAGTGGGTCGTCTGCTCGATTTCATTAAATCTATTGATGAATACGACAACACGCTTGTGCTCATTATGAGCGACAACGGTGCATCTGCTGAAGGTGGGCCTGGTGGCAGTTTCAATGAAAAGTATTTCTACAACTTTGTTCCTGAAAGTTTGGCAGAAAACTTAAAGCGCATTGACCTCATTGGTTCTGAACATTCCAACAACCACTACCCATGGGGCTGGGCGTGGGCCGGCAATACGCCGCTCAAACGCTTCAAGCGCGATACGCACGAAGGCGGCGTCTGCGACCCACTTATTGTGCAATGGCCCAGTCGTTTAAAAAATGTTGGGGGAATACGCCATCAGTATTTGCACATTGTTGATGTGCTTCCCACATTGCTTGATGTCATTGGCATTGAGGCACCTGAGCAAATTAATGGTGTTGCACAAGCCCCCTTTAACGGTGTGAGTTTTGCCCATACGTTGGAAAGCGCGGCAGAACCAAGCAAGCACATCACGCAGTACTACGAAATGCTTGGATCGCGTGCGTTGTATCACGATGGCTGGAAAGCAGTGGTCTTTCATCCACCAGGCATGATGAACTACGAGAGTCGCAATGCGAACCCGTCGTTCGATGACGACATTTGGGAGCTGTACAACATTGCCAACGACTTCTCTGAATGCAACGACGTTGCACAGCAATTTCCCGACAAGTTAAAAGAACTTCAAGATTTGTGGTGGACCGAAGCGGAGGCGAACCAAGTGCTGCCGTTGAACAATCAACCAGCGCGCTACGGCGACCGCCGCTTCTTACGCGATAGATACGTATACCTTCCCGGCATTTCGCCTTTGCCAGAATCCACTGCACCAAACCTCAAGAATCGTTCATTCCAAATTACTGCCGCGCTCGATGTGCCAGCTGTTGGTAACTGTGACGGCATATTGGTCTGCCACGGTGGTCATGCTGGTGGTTACGCCTTGTACCTCAAAGGTCGACGCCTGCACTATGCCTATAACTTTCTAGGCGCTCTCACCACCATCGTTTCGGCAAGCGTTGAACTTCCGGTAGGTGAAGTAGATGTACGTGCAACGTTCACTGCCACTGGGCGCTTCAAAGGCGACATGGAGTTGTGGTACGGCGATGTTCCCGTTGGGCGCAGTGCTATTCCGTTCACCGTGCCTGTTACTTACGGCGTTGACCCCTTCACTGTGGGTTACCAACGCATGACACCCATTACTCCTGAACTCACTGGCAAAGCAGAAATACCTGAAGGCGTACTTCGTCGCATTGTGATTGATGCCATTGGCCGCGCGTACCGCAACCCTGAGGGCGAAGCACGCGCGGCACTAGCTATGCAATAGTAATTGAGATCTTCTTTGTAGTGGTTTTTGGCTTTTTCACTTTCTTCGTTGCAGGTGGGGTGATCTTCACCGTCAACGAACACTTGCCAGCCTTTATGCCTTTCACCACATTCGTTTTTGACAAAGAACAGATTTTCTTCGATGCCGTGCTTACTGTGGCCACAATTTTTGATTTAGCAACCACGGTGGTGCCAAGTGTCTTCAGTGCAGAAGTCACAGAAACTGTTTTGCCCTTCTTCACCGACACCACTTTTGGCACTACAACTCCAGGAGCAGTTCCGCCAACGCCAGGAGTCGTTCCACCAACTCCAGGAGTGCCTGCGCCAGGAGCAGTTCCCGTGGCGCCTCCGCTTGTTGTTGCCTTAAAGGC
>JBAXNF010000101.1:0-6690 GCA_037133935.1 bacterium | reverse complement strand
CAGCCTCAAAGGCCAGTGCCTGAGCCGTCGTTTATTTCACTAACAGTTTGGGGTTTTTTCACTAACACCCCTGGGTGGGGTGTTAGTGAAATAGGTTTAACCCTTGCGATGTATGTGTTTGCGGTTACAGGGTCGAGCGGTTTTCACACGGTTTGATCACAGTTTTCACACGGTTTTTGAAGTCGAGTCCTGGGGGAGCAGTGTTACCGAGATGAGTTGTGTCTCTCAGAACACTGACCGTTCCGGCGTTTAGGTGTTGTGCCTGCAGGTTCTCTGTGATATTCGCGTGAAGCAATGACAGGTGAAGTATCTCCCGGCGAGAACTGTTGTATATTCTCAAAATGGTTTCAATCAGTTCTCAATCCAAAAAGTTCGCACTACTTGCCGTCGCTGCTATCGCGCTAGGTGCTTGTGGCGGAACAAGCGAAAATTCAAACACTGCGAGCACTGTTGCTCGTGGCGTGAAAGGGGCTGCTCTTTCTTGTGCAACTGGGGGTGCGTGTGTGGTGGGTGATACGGGTCCTGGTGGCGGCAAAGTTTTCTATGTTGCGCCGACAAGTTTTACTTCGACGGGTTCTGCTTGCGGAACTGCATGCAAGTATTTAGAGGCTGCGCCGGTTGGTTGGATTACAGCCGCGACTCCTGCTGGACAAACTAACTGTAAGGTTGCTGGCACAAGCACCGCAGATCCGAAGTGTGAATGGTCAGGCAATACAACAACAAGAATTGGAACAACGTCAAACGCTATAGGTGCTGGTTATGCCAACACTTCCGCGATGATTGCTCAAAGCAACGTTGCGGGTAGAGCTGCAACTGTTACTCGGGCGTTTCGAGGTGGAAGCAAAACCGATTGGTCTTTGCCTTCAAAAGACGAACTGACCCTGGTGTATCTGCAGAAATCCGTACTTGGTGGTTTTGATTTTAACTACTACTGGAGTTCATCTGAGCTCGACGCGTCCAATGCCTGGTTCCAGGGCTTCGACGGGTACGGAGACAACGGATTAAAGCAGCAGCAAGGCCCGCCGCTCTCTGTGCGTCCAGTGCGAGCTTTTTCTGATTCAGCAACCGTTGCTGCACCGGTGACTACCAGCACGAGTACTACAACCACCGTGCTGGGACGAATGGTGAAGGGCTACAAGATCGAGGCGGGCGCGAGACTGACCGGCGCGAACCTGCGCGAAGCAGACCTGAGCAAAGCGAACCTGCGCGGCGCGAACCTGTCTGGCGCGGACCTGCGCGTCGCGAACCTGCGCGAAGCAGACCTGAGCAAAGCGAACCTGGTCAGCGCGGACCTGACCTTAGCGATGCTGTATGGCGCGAACCTGTCTGGCGCGAACCTGCGCGGCGCGATACTGTATGGCGCGAACCTGCGCGGCGCGGACCTGACCTTTGCGATACTGTATGGCGCGAACCTGAACCAAGCGGACCTGGTCAGCGCGAACCTGTCTGACCTGGACCTGCGCGGCGCGAACCTGTCTGGCGCGGGCCTGCGCCGCGCGAACCTGAGCGGCGCGGACCTGAGCAAAGCGGACCTGAGCAAAGCGAGACTGACCGGCGCGAACCTGTCTGGCGCGAACCTGTCTGGCGCGGACCTGTACCAAGCGAACCTGCCTAACGCGAACCTGTCTGGCGCGAACCTGTCTGGCGCGGACCTGAGCTACGTGGACCTGTCTGGCGCGATGCTGTATGGCGCGAACCTGACCGGCGCGAACCTGACCGGCGCGAACCTGACCCCCCAGCAACTGAAGGACGCGATCCGCTAATTCGCTTGGCTGGAGGGTGTGAACCCAGCTGGTACAAAGCTTGGAATTCATACGACTGCCTAATGATGGGTGCAAGTAAGTAGCCACTAAATCAGCGTCATTCACCGTCAAAACGCATAGACCTCAGATAGACCCCAGTATTTAGAGGCAGCTAATGAAGAGTTGCCGGCTTGAAGCATCTATTAAAAGAGCACTACCTTGATATCGAATTGATACCAATACACATTTGGTATCGATGTATCGCGATCGAGGTGGGGGTAAAACCGATTGGTTTTTGCCTTCGTTACACGAACTCAACTAGGTGTATCTGCAGAGATCTGCAATTGGTGGGTTTACTTCTGGCATCTATTGGAGTTCGTCTGAGGGTGCCGCGGGCCTCGCGTGGCACCAGTTGTTCGCCAACGAGGACAACGGTGCAAAGAAGGACATGTTCTACGTGCGTCCAGTGCGGGCTTTTTAACTATTCAACTATTCATCTATTTGTGTTCGGGCCGCCATCGGCGGTGAGAGCACAAGAAAAATGTTTCTGAGCAGCGTGCTTGCTACATCGCTGACCGGTGCCTAAGGCACCGTTTATTTCACTAACAGTTTGGGGTTATTTCACTAACACCCCTGGGTGGAGCTGGGGGGAATCGAACCCCCGTCCATCAGGTGCTAAACGTTCGTGCTACGACCATTCCCAACTTCGGTGCTAACGCAACACCATCGGTGGGTCGAATGAGTTCAACTTACGTTGAACACCGCGAGTCGTCTTTCCGGCCTGTCAACAGACTTTCCTGCGGTCAGCTTTCTTTCCAGCTGTCATCCACCGCTTCTGTTGCCGGGCTGCGGTGAACTGGCCCCGTGCGGTCTCACGACTCACGAGTGCTCTCTGTCACCTAAAAATTAGGCGGCGAGAGCGAACTGCTGGTTGGCAGATATTTTTTTGCCCCGTTTAACGAATCTGAGCAATTCGGGTCGCACGCTCGACCAGCGAAACTGATGTCGAAACCTGTCAGCCCCAGTGATGAGTATGTATTACGTAGCGTGCTCTTTTCTGATGCACGAGGTCATTGTAGGCCAAGTAAATGCAGTTCAGAACGCAGAGTTTGCCTCTGCCGTGCTGCTGGCCATTTCTGCGGGTCAAAAATGGCCTCGCTGGCAATTCCGGGAATCAGTGCTGCAAGGCGGTCCGCGGCTTGCGCAGTATTGAGCAATGTAGGTAATTTTTTGGATTGCTGAAGTAGGTGTAGGCACTGTTCGATACGTTCAACAGAGTGTCGGGCACGCTTGCGTTGTTCGCCAGCAAATTGCGCTGACGTAAGGGCTTCGCTCCAAAAGGCAAACCAGATCCGCCATTCCTCCGAACGTTCCTTGTCGAGGGGGAGTACTGCTTCGATGAGACCGGAAATATTGGCAGGATCTTTTTCTAGAACACGTTCAATTCGCAGTGCTGAGCGTGCAGCTGCAAAGGAATACGTCTCGTAGAAGAGTTCTGCCATGTCGTTGAAATAGTGGGAAACAACGGTGGTGGAACAACCAGCGGCTTGTGCAACATTGCGCACTGTTAAACCAGCGCGACCTTCTCTCACCACAACATCTGCGGCGATAGCAGCCACTTCTTGGCGGCGCACTTCGTGATTGACGACTCGTGGCATGGAGTAATATTATACTTATATACAACACCCGTTGTAAATAAATAATGAATGTGTGATGGGGATATGTCTGAAGAATTTGATGTTGTCGTATTGGGAACCGGCGCAGCAGGTTTAACTGCAGCGATTGTCGCGTACGACTTTGGGTCAAGCGTCGCCATTTTTGAAAAGGCCGACAAAGTAGGTGGCACCACAGCATGGTCGGGTGGGCAGGTGTGGATTCCCAATAACCCACACATGAGTTCCGTCGGTGTGAGCGATAGTCGAGAAAAAGCGAAGAAGTACATCATGTCGTTGTCTCGTGACATGTTGGAAGAATCGTTGGTAGACGCGTACATCGATGCTGGTCCAGAAATGGTGGATTTCATGGATGCAAAAGCATCGATGGAGTTTTATGCAGTAGCTGAGATGCCGGACTATCACCCAGAGTTTCCTGGTGGCAGCCCCGAAGGTGGCCGCACGTTGGAGTGCCCGATTTTTCCTTTCGAGGAACTCGAAGAGTGGGCAGACATGGTTACTCCGTCGCCGTATTTCGCCGACCCTCATATCACGATGAGTGAAACGCCTTTGGGTAAAGCAGTACCAACACCACCGTCGCCAGAAGAACACGCACGGCGCGCTCTACACAATGAACGCGGTTGTGGTCAAGCATTGGCTGGGCGTTTGTTGAAAGCATGTTTGCAACGCGGAATCTTTCCGCGCATTTTGAGTGCTGGAAAAGACCTCATCATGGAAAACGGTGCAGTGGTGGGTGTGCGCATGGAAACACCTGACGGACCCCGTGAAGTGCGAGCAAGAAAAGGTGTGATTTTGGCTTCAGGTGGTTTCGAATGGGACCAAGATCTCGTGCGTGCATTTACTCGTGGGCCAATGACACACCCGGTGTCGATGGAAACATCGACAGGCGATGGGCTCAAGATGGCAATGAAGGCCGGGGCAATGTTGAGCAACATGCGCGAAGCCTGGTGGATTCCAACGGGTGTTGTACCACTTTCTGCGAACCCGAAGGGGAGGGTGCTGGTAAATGGTCAGCGCACGTTGCCGCACTCCATCATGATCAATAAGCGTGGTCGTAGATTCACCAATGAAGCCGCAAACTACAACGCATTTGGTGCAGCATTTCACGTAGAAGACGTATCGCGATTTGAATATGCAAACCTTCCGTGTTGGCTTATTTTTGATCAGAACTATGTCGATACCTATGGGTTCCGCGTGAGTGCGGGTGGTCATGGTTCAGTGGTGCCCGAATGGATTCCTCGCGGCAACACGCCACAGGAGCTCGCCGAAAAACTTGGCGCAGATGGTGAAGAACTGGTGCGCACTATTGACCGCTGGAACACCCATGTTGCAGAAGGTCACGACCCCGATTTTGGTCGGGGCGATAGCGCATTTGACTGTTGGTGGGGCGACCCGCACCGTAAGGGCCGTCGCGATGCAACACTCGGTGAGTTAAATCGGGGGCCGTTTTACGCATTTGAAATTAAAAGCGGTTGCTTAGGTACCAAGGGTGGGCCGCGGGTGAATGCGGATGCATGTGTACTTAATGTCGACGGTGAAGTCATTCCGGGTCTATACGCAGCGGGCAATGTGATGGGTTCGCCATTCGGTATGACTTATGGAGGACCAGGCGGAACGCTTGGCCCAGCGATGGTCTTTGGTTATTTAGCGGCCAAGCATGCCGCTGGCCGCTAAGGCACTGCGGCTTTAAAAGCCCTTATTTTTCCTGCCGAGTTCACGTTGCATTTCACGCTTCACATCACGTTCTGCAATGGCCTGACGCTTGTCGGCATGCTTGCGACCTTGGGCGAGTGCGAGTTCAACTTTCACGCGGCCGTCACGCAAGATGAAACTGAGAGGCACAAGCGTGAGGCGATCTTTCATAATGCTTTCGCGAAAGCGACGAATTTCGGTGGCGTGCAAGAGCAACTTACGAGGGCGGTTGGGGTCATGTGCACCCACTCCAACGGCAAAACGGTAGGGGGCAATGTGTACGCCTTCAAGCCAAATTTCGTGGTTTGTAACGCGGGCGTAGGTGTCGGCAAGTTGTACTTGGCCAGAGCGCAAACTTTTTACTTCGCTACCGACCAGCACAATGCCAGCTTCCACCACGTCGATAATGGTGAAGTCGTGGCGAGCTTTGCGGTTGCTCGCAAGGATGGTTTGGCCTGCCTGTTTCATAGAAGTGAGATCAGGCTATCGATAAGCCAAGCGCAGCGATTTCAGCTGCTGCTTTTGTGCAGGCGTCTATAAGTTCGTGCATGCGTTGTGGGGTGAGGCGAGTGCTTGGGCCTTGTATGCCCAGTGCATAGTTGGAGTATTGCGCAGGCTGTTCAAGGCTCAATATGGGTACGGCAATTCCGTTGGCTCCGTCGTAGCGTTCGCCGGTGTTCATTGCGAATTTCTGCGTCTTCACTTGTTCAATATGAGTGGTGAGTTCTTTCAGCGAAGTGATGGTGTTGTCGGTGTATTTCTCAAGATGTTGAATTTCTCCAGCTGTTCCTTGTTCGCTAAATGCAAGGAGAACTTTTCCCATTGCAGATGCGTGAAGAGAAAGTTCACTTCCCGATAAGTGGTCTACGCGAAGCGCTTGTGAGGAATGCTTTTGTGCAACAACGTGTGCGGTGCCATTATGCAATACAGCAAAGCTGGTTGATTCGCCGGTGCTCGTGCAGAGGCGTTGCAAAATAGGTTGCACACTTTCTAAGCCGATAGACGAGAGATACTTTCGCCCGAGCACTCCAGACAAAGGGCCAAGTTGATAGCGCTCGGTAACGGGGTCTTGCGTGACGAGGTGAGTGTCGACCAGCGTGCGAATGATGCGGTCAGTGGTGCTGGGGCTTAAGTGCACTTCGGCAGCGATGGTCTTTAATGCGAGGCCAGGGTGAGTGGCATCTGCATCGGCTGGAGTGTCGGCCAGAACGCGCAAAATGGAAACGGCCCGCTCAATGGAGTGCACTCCTGAGGTGGGCTGAGCGTTGGACGTCATACGACATATTGCCAAGAATCTCGTTATTTTCCGCTGATGTTGCTATTGCCGATAAAGGTGACTAGCTTGGTCAACAATTAGAAACGGAATGTTATTCCGTATAACGGAATTAGTGGAACAGGGAAATGTTGAAACAGGCGAACATCAAGAAAAGAGCGCGAGTCCTGTTCTCCGTTGTTGCTGCTGTTGGTTCGTTGGGGGCATGTTCAGGGCAGGTCGATGCCGGGGTGACTTCTGGTGGCGTTTCACAAAAGATTCGTATTGGCTATTTCGCCAACGTCACCCATGCTGCTGCATTGGTGGGGGT
>JBAXNF010000100.1:0-6819 GCA_037133935.1 bacterium | reverse complement strand
CATGAGCAATTTCCTCCACCGTGCCAAACCTGCCAATGAGGCTGAGGCGAGCAATGGCGTCGGCCTCATTGCCACGCTTGCGTCGCGCCATTGCGTTGCGCAACATCGGAGTGTCAATGCTTCCAGGGGCAACGGCGTTAATACGAATGCCGCGACCCGCATATTCAATAGCTGCGGCTTTGGTGATGCCCGCCACTGCAAATTTCGATGAGGTGTAGGCGCTTTGACCGGGTTGCGGACGATACGAGTTGGTGGAGGCAATGTTCACAATGGTGCCACCAGTATTCGCGGCAAGGAATGCCCGCACTTCTGCGCGCATTGAAAGAAAGACCGAGCGCAAGTTCACGGCAATGATGCGGTCGAACACTTCTTCTTCTAATAACGCGAGTTCAGGTGCTTCACCTTCAATGGCTGCTGCATTGACTGCATGATTCAAACCACCAAAGTGCGATACCGCAATCGCGACAAGAGCATCAACGTCGGCGGTTTGCGACACATCAGTTTTGTGGAAGATGGCTTGCCCGCCAGCGGCTGTAATGAGTGCGACTGTTTCTGTACCCAACTCTTCTTGAATATCGCCCACCACAACTTTGGCACCCTCTGCGGCAAAGGAAAGAGCAATTTGTCGTCCCATTCCACTCGCTCCACCGGTAACCAGGGCAACCCTATTTGCAAATCGTTGTTGAGTCATGCCTCATCATTCCGCACTAATTGCCTCAGCAACGGGCTGGACGCTCGCAGAACGAGTGCGCACCACAACCCCCACTGCAATCAGCATTACTACGGCGCCCTGAATCTGGAGCACTTGCATCGATTGGCTATAAAGAATCCAAGCCCCTGTCATAGAAATTGCAGGGCTGAGCAAGTTGATGAGCGACACCAAAGTGATATCGAGATAACGGGTCGCCCAGGTAATGAGTGTGTGCCCAATGAGCCCAGGAATAATGACTTGAGCAGCAATCAGCCACCAGTCATTGCCGTTGACCTGAGCGAAATCGGCTCCAGCAACAATGGCAACGGGAACAAGTACCACAGTTGCGACGAGAAAGACCGCCGCCAGAAATGAGCCGGCGTGCGTACCTGCATCGCGGGCTTTTTTCGCCACAACGAAATACGCACTCCACACAACCAAGTTAATGAGTGCATAGATGTCACCGCTCAAGCCAGCTTCACTATTGGCCTGTGCCGCAAACACCACCATGCTCACTCCACCTAGGGCAACCACACACATGCATATACGAAGCGCGGTGGGACGCTCACCGAAGAGACGCGGGGCTACAAGCAACATGAGAACTGGCTGCAATGCCGAAATGAGCGTGGCATTTGCAATGGAGGTGTGCTGAAACGACATGAAACCACTCAGCATTGATGCAGCAAAAAGCACGCCAGGAACAAAACACCTTTTCACCATTGCAACAGTGAGGCGACCGCCCGACATATAAGCCGACAAGGTCATGACCGGCACCGATAGCACAAGGCGAATAGGAGTGAAGGCGATGGAGGGGGCAGTGATACCGCGAACGAGTAGTGGACCTACGCTCCAAGCGAGGGTTGCCGCGATGCATGCAAGTAAAGCAAGTTCGTGTTGTGGACCACCGTGTTCGTGGTGGGTTTCTTTATGGCGCAGCACTATTTCTTACTGTCGCCTGCAAGATTCACGCGCAACACCAGCACACCATCTTCGATTGAGGCGACTGCGTCGCCAATGATTGCAAAATCTTGAAAGTCGCTTTGCGCTTGATTGAGAAAAGCCTGACGCTCTTCACCAGAGACTGGCGGCAGCGAGCGACGCTTCACCGATGCTGCTCGTTCTTTGAAGCGTGCGATCATTTCATTGGGGTCAAATGCTGCCATGCCCTAAAATTACAACGTTTCGCTCTAAAGAAGTGGATCTACCGTTGGTGCAGGTGAGGGAACTTCATCGTGAAAAAGTTCATTGCGTTCCGCGAGACGAGGCTTTTTCTCTTTTTTCACTCGAATATCGGGAGCAACATTGACAGGCTCATGCTCTAATGAGACTGAAAGTGCTTCAGCCTTGCTTGCCGGGCGCACCATGTTGAGCAAAAATACGCGATCAACACCTTTGCTCTTCATATAGGCGCGTTCACTCATTATTTCAAGCGGGGCGAGTGCCTGTGGCTCTGGTCGCGATGTGCGCCAGAACCAAATAGTGAGACCAAAGAGTCCGATGCCACCGAGAATGAGCACTGCTGAGATAACAGTGACAATGCCAACGGTTGCAACCATGTGAAGATGCTAGTGGAGACGGCTGAACAAGCCGTGAAGAGCAGCACTCACCTGGTCGAACTCAATGAGAAATGCGTCATGGCCATGAGGTGAATCGATTTCGACGTAGTCACAGGTGCCACCTGTTGATTCCACGATGTCGCGAATACTGCGCTGCTGGTAAGACGGGTACAAAATATCGCTCCAAATACCCACCGACAACACAGGTACTTGGATGCGCGCCAGTGCCGCCTCTACCCCGCCGCGACCTCGCCCAACATCGTGAAGGTCCATTGCCTTACCAATGATGAGATAGCTGTTGGCATCGAAACGCCGAATGAGTTTGTCGCCATGATGATCGAGATAGCGCTCTACCTCGAACCGGTCCCACATTTCAATGCCGCTTTTATCGGCATTGCCGTCGGCAAGTTCGCGACCAAATTTTTCTGAAAAAATATTGTCGCTGCGGAAGGTCACTTGAGCAACCATGCGCGCAATGGCCAAGCCTTCCCAAGGTCCTTCACCCGGTGCAGCGTTGTAGTACTCGCCGTTGTTCCATTGCGGGTCAAGACGTATGGCGCGACGACCAATGACGCCCCATGCAATTTGTTGAGCAGTGGCTTGCGCGCACGCGGCAATGGGAACAAGAGATCGAACGCGATCGGGAAACATGATTCCCCATTCAAGAACTTGCATTCCCCCCATTGACCCGCCGATGACGCTTTGCCATACGCGAATATTTAAGTGATCGGCCAACCGTGCCTGCGCACGAACCATGTCGCGAATGGTGACAACAGGAAAACGTGAGCCATAGGGCAAACCATCTTCAGGATGCGGCGAGGCTGGCCCAGTACTTCCCTGACATCCACCCAACACATTGGTACACACGACGAACCACACGTTGGTGTCGATGGCTAAACCCGGCCCAATGAGTGATTCCCACCAACCCGGCGTGGGTTGACCATCTGTAGCGCGCCCTGCGGCATGGCTGTCGCCCGTCCATGCATGGCACAACAACACCGCATTGCTGGCGTCGCTGTTGAGCGTGCCCCATGTTTCATAAGCAATGGTCACTTCGCTGAGCGTTGCACCTACATCGAGTTGTACTTTTCGGTCGGTCGGCAAGGTGTAGAACTTGCGATCGCCTGGATGCTGAGTGGGGTTCCATGCGCCCGTTGCTGGGTAGTCGTGCGCAGCGGTGTAGTAGTTGTCTCCTGGCCTCATGGTTCTCCTTTCTGCATCGGTGTACACGTATAACAAAAAACGCAACAATACGAGAAAGGGTCGTTGCCATAGGTACTGATGTACCTACAACCACATCCCCGCTTCAGAGAAGCGAGTTGGCACCGTGGACCTACCCCGGTTGCCGGACCCCAATGGTCACTCGTGATGTATGGATATAGGTTACCGTGACATGCCAACATTGGCGAGGATCTTTATGACAAACGCTGCCGGCTACTCGAACTACCTCACGCCACTGGCTGAAACACGTTCCAGTCCTGGCACAAACTTTGGCACCTTTGCCATAGCGCCCATAGACGCAGGAGCCATTGTGGTCTGCTTTGGCGGCGCCGCGATGAACCGCAGAGCCTTGAACAAGCACCCCGCTGAACGGCGCATGCGCTCGCTGCAAATAGAGCTCGATAGCTTTCTGCTTGGCCCCGAAGAACGCCAACTTGGAGATGCCGTGAACCACTCGTGCAACCCCAATTGTGGCATGGGCAACGCAACTCAACTGGTTGCCATGCGCAACATTTCCGCAGGGGAAGAAATTACTTTTGATTATGCGGTGTCTGATGCATCTGACTACGACGAGTTCACATGCATATGTGACACCCCTCAATGCCGTCGCAACATCACATCGTTCGACTGGAAACTACCTGAACTCCAACACCGTTACAACGGATATTTTTCGCCATACATCGTGCGCAAAATGAAGGCATTTAACAAGGCCCGTCAACTGCGTAAAAGCGAGGCAGAAGAACTTCTGTTGCGCTACGACGAGAACCCACGCGAGGCACTCGGCAAAGCACTACGCATTACTTCTGGCTATTCCCATTCTTCCTATGAAGTGCTCTACAACATGCTCGACCTAGCAGCAATGGGTGCGCGCAATGCCGACGACGTTGTGAAGTACCTCAACGAAATGCGTGTTTACCCCAAGAGTGGCTGAGCAAAAGTGAGGCGTTGATCGAAGCCCACTTCGCCCGGCAAGAAACCATTGCGATCGGGCCACAACAACTGCACGACCGTAAAAGATTTTGCTTTGTACCACGAAGTGGCAGTTGCAAAAAGATGGCCCCAGTCGTTCATTGCCACAGGCACAAACCTTGCGCGTTGTTCACCATCGAATAGCCCAAGCAGTTCGGCACCAATTTCAATGTCGTTTCCTGCAGCAACAACATCGACTACAAGATCAAATAAACCTTTGCACGCAACAGGAGTGAGCCCACACACCACGACGTTGGGGAAAGTGGTCACTTCAGTGAAATTCAAAGTGTAGGAATATGTGGGAAATGGTGAACCATTTGCGGCTTTGGCCACACCGGGGTCAACAGATTCTGTAGCCCATCCGAAGGTTTCCACCATCCATTCAATTTTTTCCATGTGGGGAATATGGAAATTTGGCAAATCTCCGGTGTGGGTGTTTTTATCAGATGATGAGGCATCGTGCACATACACAAACTAGCGTGAAGCGCAGTGAAGAATCACATGACACTGCGCCACTTTCTGCGCCCGAAATGGCTGCTCACTCACCTACTTGTCATATTTCTTGTAGTTATCATGATGTCATTATCGATGTGGCAATTTCGACGCCTTGATGAACGCAAAACATTTAATGCTGGCCTTCGCGCCAATACAAATCAGGCCATCGTGCCTATCAAGGACCTCGCGTTAAGCCTTCCTTCCAACCTCAATGACATTCAATGGCGTCGTGTGGTGGTGCGTGGCACATTTCGCCCCAGCGCCGAAGTCACTATTTTTAATCGAAGCCAAGATGGTACCGCGGGAGTAGACGCCGCAACCCCTTTAGATTTCACAATTGACGGCAAAAGCTATGCGGTCATTGTTGACCGTGGTTTTGTTCCGCTCGCTACTTCCATGCCCAAACCGCCCAGTGGCGAAGTGGAAGTACTTGGCCGCATCCGACTTTCCCAAGAACGACGCGTGGGTGCACTCAGCGACCCCGCAACCGGAGTACTCACCGAGGCCCAGCATCTGAACGTGAAGAGGTTGAGTGGGCAAACCCAGTTGAATGCACAACAAACTGTTTTGCCGTACTACCTCGACTTACTAGAGTCACCGCAAATTACTTCGAGCTTGCCGGCACAGGTAACGAGCCCAAAAACTGACAATGGCCCTCACTTGTCATACGCGATTCAGTGGATTTTATTTAGCCTCTGCGCTATAGCGGCTTGGGTTATTTTGGTGAAGCGGGCAATGCGTGCTTTAAAGCCAATTTCAACTGACGCTGCGTGAAATTACTAGCAAAAGCAATTGATAACACTCCTGCTGTCTGCAATGCGATTTCACCAGAGGGCGCTCCACGAACTATTGCAATTCGTGCTTGATACATTTTTCCATCGTAAGTAATTGCCCGCACTGCAACCGTTTCTTCGATCCATTTGTTGATATTGGACAGCACACAAACATCTACATTTACTGCGCGCAGTGCCTGCGCGAATTCTTCTGCATGAGGGTCATTTGCAGACAGCAGAATTTCGTGGATTTCATGGCCAGGTTTACGCCACTCACGATGCCGTGATTTACGAAATATGCTGAGTAGTGACACGGGTGAAGCCTTTCAGAAATTACGCAAGTTGTTGAGCAATTCCGCGCGCAATGCGACTTGCCACCATCATGGTAGGCATTTGTGTTGCTGCGCGAGGAATATCGGGGAAAACCGAGGCATCGGCCACCCACAGTTGGCGCGTATTAAAAACCTCCCCGGTGACACTCACTGCAGCCCGATCACTTTCCTTATCGCCCATTGCGCAAGTTCCTGAGGCATGTGAATAGGCGCCCAGTTGCCTTTGGACGAATTTGATCATGCTCGCTTCATCGTGGGCAATGAGTTCATGCAGGCGCGTTCCTTCGTTGTCTACGTAACATTCCACGATCGAGCCATTCTCTTTCACAGATCCCAGAACATCTGAGGCCAAAATGAGGGCCGCTCGCATTGCTTCTGCATCATCGTTTGTTGAAAGCGAACACAACGATATTTCTGCTTTCTGATTCACTTCTTTCACTAAGCCTCGAGAAGAGACTTTTGTTACTGCAGCTGCAAGTTGAGCAAATTGCATTCCATTGCCACCGCTCACCGCGTTCACCGGCAAGAGATGAATATTGCTTTCGCCCATCGCAGACGAAGCGATGACCAACGAAGTCACTTCCGGAATAATCTCTTCTATATTTTGCGCCATCTGCACAATGATTGACACAGACGGATGATCTTGCAGGTTGCGACCAATAGCAGGGCCAAATAGCCCACTGCGCAATAAAAGAAGTGGGGTCCAAATTGCCCCTGCACACATGACGACGGCATCGAAATGCTCTTCAGTGCCGTTTGCCAAGGAAACACCCTTAGCCACT
>JBAXNF010000099.1:0-6863 GCA_037133935.1 bacterium | reverse complement strand
CACCCATGAATGCCGATACGCCCTTGTCATAGTTCCAAGCATTCGCCAAAATTTGCGGCTCAAAGGCTGGCAATTTCTTCTTGCCATAAACACCCACTGCCAATGCAATTCCAGATAGCGCAACCACTATTGCCACCAACATCAAAAGATACTTGTTGTCGTAGGCCCATGAACCACCGATATGAGCTTCACCGTGTTCAACAATTGGCTCGAGCCACTTTTCAAGAAAATGAAGATCTTTTGTGAAAGGCAACTGCAAAAGTCCGCCACCAACTGACAACACTGCCAATACGACAAGAGGGAACAACATAATTTTTGGACTCTCATGGGGAACAAAATCTCCGTGAGCACCGTGCTCTTCACTCTGGTCTTTCCACTTCGCTTCACCAAAGAAGACCATGATTACTTGACGTGTCATGTAGAAAGCGGTGAGTAACGCAGTGATGAGACCCACCACATATAGCCCACGATTGTTCGCATACACATAGAGCAAAATTTCATCTTTTGACCAGAACCCAGCAAATGGTGGGACACCAGCAATTGCCAGCCAACCGATAATAAAGGTGAAACCAGTGACCGGCATGAGTACACGCAACGCGCCCATTTTGCGCATGTCTTGTTCATGATGCATGCCGTGAATAACTGAACCCGAACCAAGGAAGAGAAGCGCCTTAAAGAATGCGTGCGTGATCATGTGGAAAATGGCCGCAACATATGCGCCTGACCCAACGGCAAGAAACATGTAACCAAGTTGCGACACCGTGCTGTAAGCAAGAACCTTCTTTATGTCGTTTTGGGCAACGGCAACTGTGGCAGCAAAGAGTGCGGTTGCTGCTCCGACCACAGCAATGATGGTGGGCGCCCAATGGTAGGCCTCAGCAATCACTGGGTTCATACGGGTCATGAGGAATACGCCCGCTGTCACCATGGTGGCAGCGTGAATGAGCGCTGATACTGGGGTTGGTCCTTCCATCGCGTCGGGCAACCAGAGATACAAAGGAAGTTGTGCGCTCTTACCGCATGCACCAACAAACAACATGAGAGCAATTGCGGTTGCAGTGACATGGCTAATTGACCCACCATGTGCCGCGCTGTTGATGGTTCCGTAAGACAATGTACCCACAGCCCCGAAGGCCAAGAACATGGCCATCATGAAGCCCCAGTCGCCAACGCGGTTGGTGACAAATGCTTTCTTTCCTGCTGTTGCGGCACTATCGCGTGTGTGCCAAAAAGAAATGAGGAAGTAAGAACATGTTCCCACGCCTTCCCAACCGAGGAAGGTAACGAGCAAGTTCTCACCAAGCACCAACATCAACATGGAGAATACGAAAAGGTTTAAATAAATAAAGAACTTCGAAAACTTCGGATCGCCGTGCATATAACCCACGGCATACAAATGAATGAGTGTGCCGATACCCGTAATGAACAATGCCATCGTGATAGAGAGCTGATCGGCAAGAAATGCCAGGTCTACTTGCAGTGAACCCACAGGAATCCAAGAGAAGACCCTCGCTACGTGAGAACGCTCTTCTGCAGTTTTTGACACCATGTCGAGGAACACAAGCAACGTCACGAAAAATGATGACCCGCACATTGTTGCAGCAAGCCAACCTGCCTTTGGTTCAGCTAACCAGCGCCCGAAAAGTACGAGAAGTAAAAAACCGGCAAGCGGAAGTGCAGGTACTAACCAAACTGTGTTGAGCATTGCTACTAACCCTTCAAGGCCGAGAGATCGTCAACGGAAATATCTGAGCGACGACGCATAATTGCCACAATGATGCCGAGCCCAACAACAACTTCGGCAGCAGCAACGACAAGCACAAAAAAGACTGCTGTTTGTCCGTTGATATCGGTGAGTTGCGTTGACAATGCAACAAAGGTGAGATTGACCGCATTGAGCATGAGTTCAATACTCATGAACATAATGAGTGGATTGCGCCGAACAAGAACGCCCACCATGCCAATGCCAAAGAGCACTGCACCCAATATGAGATACCACGTAGAAGTAGGAACAATAGTGGCCAGCATTATGCAGACACTCCTGTGAGATCTTTTTCAGATTTACGCTTGCGGGCGAGCACAACGGTGCCGACAACCGCAACAATGAGCAATACCGAAGTAACTTCGAATGCCACTACATAATTACTAAAAATTGAACGGGCGATTTGACGAATATTTGCGTCATGGTCACCACTATCTGCCATGATGAGTCCATCTCCGCGCATATTGAGCGAATCACGGCCTTGCACAATGGTAGTAACAAGAAGTGCCACAAAACCAAGACTCAAAATAATTGCCAATGGTCTTTGAATTCCGAGCGACTCTGTTTCAAGGTTCTCTGCACGGTCAACGCCCAAGAGCATGATGACGAACAAGAAGAGCACCACTATCGCTCCGGCATAAACAACCACTTGAACTGCAGCAAGAAACTCTGCTTGCTGGGAAACAAACATCACAGCAATTCCGAACAATGTGAGTACCAAACTCAAAGCAGCGTGCACAGGGTTTGACCGAAGAACAACTCCTAACGCACCAGCAAGCACCATCGCTGCAGCACATATAAACACGAAGAGTTCCATTTATTCGGCGTCTCTTTCACTTTGAACAGGCTCGGGCGCACGAACGCCGTAGCCAAGTTCACCGCTCCACGCAACTACACCTTCAAATTCAGCATTACCACTTGGCGATGTGGCACGCATCCAACCAGATGTGTTGATGTCTTCACCTGGCCGCCAGTCTTCCCACGGCAAATGTTGCGGCAAGCCTGCATCATCGACAAGAAGCTCACTCTTCGTATAAATCGCATCTTGCCGATTCGTAAATGAGAATTCAAAGAGTTTTGTTTCCGTTATTGCTTCGGTTGGGCAGGCTTCTACGCACAAGTCACAGTGAATACAACGGAGGTAATTGATCTCGTATATAAAACCAAACCGTTCACCAGGTGACGTAGGTTCCATTGGATCGTTGTCTTTGCCACGAACATAAATGCATCGTGCTGGGCATACACCCGCACATAGTTCGCACCCAATGCACTTTTCCATTCCGTCTTCGTATCGGTTCAATACATGGCGCCCGTGCATCCGCTCGGGTTTAGCAATTTTTTCGTCGCTACTCGCTTTTTTACCTTTGCGAAACATGCGACCACCGGAATATTCAGTGGTCACACGATTGCGCTTACCGTGTTGACGAACAGTTACAAGAAAGCCACCTAGGTACCCCATTAGAAAGCTGCCCCTTCTGATTCACGATTCTTTGAACTGGCTCTGAACGCCAACTGCATAAATATAAAACACACCAAGATGACCGCAATAGACAACGGCATCACAATGAGTTGATCCCAATTTTCATTGTCGGCCAGACGCTGTGCTGCGAGGAGCATGAACCAACCGAGCGATGCAGGAATAAGGAACTTCCAGCCAAGATCCATGAGTTGGTCGTATCGGAAGCGGGGCAATGATGCTCGGAACCAAATATAGATATAGAGGAAAACCAGTACTTTTGCTATTAGCCAAATACTGCCTTCGAGTGAGTTATTGATTAGCGGAATATCGAGTGTGGTATTTCCGATGCTGATGGGCTGCGGACCGCCGAAGAACAAGGTCACAATGACTGCAGACATCGTAATGGTGTTCATAAATTCAGCAAGGAAAAAGAGTGAGAAGCGAATTGATGAGTACTCAGTGTTGAACCCACCTACTAATTCTTGCTCCGCTTCCACCAAGTCGAAGGGTGGTCGGTTGAGTTCCGCAGTTGCTGAAATAAGGAAGATGACAAATGGAATGACTCCAGTTGCCACAATGTTCCACGAGCCGAGAGAACTTTGTGAGCCGACGATGCCACTCGTTGACAGTGTTCCCGTCACCAAAATGACTGCCGCTAACGACAACCCAAGTGCTGCTTCGTAACTCACCATTTGCGCAGATGCGCGCACTGAACCCAGCAAAGGATATTTTGAACCGCTCGACCAACCGGCCAGCATGATGCCGTAGACCGCAATAGAAGAAATGGCGAGTGCAAAAAGAACTCCAATTGGTGGGTCTGCAAGCTGCACTCTCGTTTGATGTCCGAACCAAGTGACAACTCCACCATTTCCATCGCGGTAGTCACCGCCAAGAGGGATGATTGCGAACGCAAGGAAAGCAGGGACAAATGAAAGGTAGGGCGCTAAGCGGAAAACAAGTCGGTCAGCTCTTTCAGGCAAAAGATCTTCTTTAAAGAATAATTTGATGCCGTCTGCCAAAGTTTGCAGCAAACCGAATGGCCCTGCTTTATTTGGACCGATGCGGTTTTGCATACCAGCAATAGCTTTGCGCTCAAACCACACCATCAACATGGTTGCAACAAGGCCAATAACAAAAACGACCAACACTTTGAGAATCACGATGAAAAGAGGTGTCCACAAAAGACCTCCATCAAATAGTGGGTCAATTCCTAAAAGTGAACGAGTTATTGCAATCACGAGAGGTTCTCCACTCGAACATCGACAATGAGATCATCTGCATTGAGTAACTCACGAATATCGGTTCCGGGTTGGTTGAAGGGAACCCACGCCGTCCCTTTCAATACAGAATCATCAGCATGCAACGTCAAAATAACTGATTTAGACGACGTAGAGACCTTTACATCTTTTCCGACGGGTGCTCCGATGCGCTCAATATCGCGGGAATTTAGATAGATGCCAGCACCAATACTGAGATGTGCAAGTGATGGGCTCGTTACCGTGCTCACCGCATTGTCATACATCTTGCGCGACACAACAAGCCGCAGATCATACGAATTACGTTCAGGAGCAGAACTTCCCACTACCGACAGAACTTGCAGAGTTTGTGATGGCGCATCTATGGCTGTGAGATCATCAATAGATTCCACATCGATATCGGCACCAAGTTGCTCGGCCAATTCAGTCGCAATCATCCAATCGGGACGTGAAGTTCCCCGTGCAGTGATTTTTTGACTGAGGGGCAGTACACGACCTTCAAGGTTTGTTGTTGTTCCACCGCGTTCTGCGTACGCAGCCGCAGGAAGCACAACATCTGCACGCAAAGTTGAAGCAGTAGGGAAAGTATCGACTGCAATAATATTATGTGCGCTCGCTAACGCACGTCGTGCCAGATCGAGATCTGGAACGTCAGATAGCGGGTCTGCCCCAAGCAAAATGAGGCACTCAATGTGTCCTTCGCTTGCTGCAGTGAGAATACTGCGAGCATTATTTCCCGCAGTAAGACCAGCAGTTGCGGCACCGCGAATATTTCCGCGACGAAGAACAGGCAACACTGTTGTTGCAGGGAAAGCAGCGGCTATGGCGTTATACGCCTGCGCTGTGAAATCGCTTGATTCGGCTAGGTTTGCGCGCCCTAAAACAACAACCACGTTGCCTTTGCGCAACTGGCCTGCAATTTCTGTGTCGTTTAATGCAGTATTCACTGCAGCAACTTGTGCGCCAGGTTCGTAGTTCACCGATTTCCATGCATAACGAGTAAGCCCCGAGGCTTTCGTGGTGAACTCGATGATTCGCGTGCGATTTTTCGTTGCAGCATCGCGCAATCGAAGGTACAGAACTGGAAGCTCTTCTTTCAGATCTGGGCTCAACAAAATAACTGTTGTCGCAGAAGTTGCATCATTAATTGTTGCTTGCGGCAAATTGAAGACTTCTGTTGGCAGACCGTCGTCAAGTTGTGCATCGTGCAATGTGATACCCAATTTGCTTGCCAACATCGCCCACGCACGTGCATCTTCGTTGGCAAGTCGAGCTCCGCCCAAAATGGCAACACTGTTTGCACCTTTGGAACTCACAGCCAAGCGAATGGTTCGTGCCGCAGTTTCAAGAGCACTTGACCAAGAAGTGGGAACGAGCGACGTGCCTTCTTTAACGAGTGGCGTGGTGAACCGGTCTTCACTATTGATGGATTCAAAATTGAATCGACCACGATCGCAAAGCCAACCCCAGTTGACTTCATCGTTGTCGTGACCTTGAAAGCGCAAAACTTGGTCGCGACTTGACTGAATAACAGTTGCGCATCCTACTGAACACGCAGTACACGTACTCTGTGTTTCTTCAAGATCCCAGGGGCGCGCTTTAAAGCGATAAGGCTTTGCAGTAAGCGCTCCTACTGGACAAATTTGAACCGTATTTCCCGAGAAGTAAGAAGCGAAAGGCTCGTCGGGGAACGTGAGTACTTGTGTGTTATTTCCACGATGCGTAAATGAGATGAGTGGGTCACCGGCCACTTCACTAGCGAATCTTGTGCAACGATCACAGAGAATGCAGCGTTCACGATCGAGAAAAACTAAATCACTAATAGCAATGGGCTTTTCGTAATGCCGTTTTTCTTCAACATAACGACTCTCGCCTGGACCGTGAGAAAATGCCTGATCTTGAAGTGGGCACTCTCCACCTTTGTCGCACACGGGGCAGTCGAGTGGGTGATTCGCCAGAAGAAGCTCCAACATTCCTTCTTGAGCTTTTTTCACTTGCTCCGTTTCTGTATGCACCACTTGCCCGTCGGCAACAGGTGTCATGCAAGAAACCACCATCATCGGCCCACGAGGACCTTCCACTTCTACCAAACACTGGCGGCACATGCCCACTGGCTTCATACGTGGGTGATAACAGAAACGAGGAATGAAATCACTTGTGCGGTCGGCAGCTGCAATGATGAGTTCGCCTTTGCGTGCAGCAACTGTTTTGCCGTTAATGGTGAGGCTTACTGCATTGGGGTCAATGACTACTTCGGTTTCCACTTGGTCAGGTGTTGATTCTGTGGTGCTCATGATGCGTGTCCTGCTGTGACCGGAATTCGTTTGCGCGTGGTGACGCGTGCTTCAAATTCACTGCGGAACAAGGTAAGAGCAGAGTGAATAGG
>JBAXNF010000098.1:0-6910 GCA_037133935.1 bacterium | reverse complement strand
CTCTATGAGCTCGTAACTCAGTGCCGATAGTGCGGTGGCGCCAATAGTTGCAAATAGTGCGAGTTGTACAGGAGACAACAAGATGAGTGGCTTGGATAGAACGATGAGTGGCCAGTGCCATAAGTACGTGCCGTAAGAGATACGACCCAGGTATGTGAAGTGCTTGGAGGAAAATATACGTTGCAGTGGCGATGGGAAATGAGGTTCAAGTAACCAAATAAGCCCAACCGCCACTGCCGTTGCCAATATTCCGCGATTACTTGCCGATAGCGAAGAAAAAAACCACCCGTCACTAATTGCCAGTGTAATAAATGCAACGAGAGCAAGTGGGGTGAGTGCGACCCGGAAAGGAATTTTTGTTAGAGGCGCACCCGAGTGTTCGTTGCGACGCAAAAGAAACACCGCAAGTAGTGCCCCTGCGGCAAGTTGATACACACGGGTATCGGTTGCGTAGTAGGCCCGCATGGGGCTGCTCTGTTGAGTGAATATTTGTAGTGCGAGTGAGATAACAAACAGTGCCCCAATGCCGAAAATTAAGTTTTTAAACTTTTTGAGTGGTTTCGCAAACTTGGTGAGCACAACAAGCAGCAAAGGAAAGGCAAAGTAAAACTGTTCTTCAATAGCAAGAGACCAGAAATGCAAGAACGGGCTTTTGTTCACGTCGTCAGCAAAATAATTTGTTGATGCTCCCAGAAAATTCCAGTTTGCAACGTAAAGAAGCGAGCTACGGGCATCGTTTACAAAACTCATAGCAACGAGCCGAGGTTCGGTGACCGATGCGAGAAGGCAAATAATGACTATGGCAATGAGAGCCGCGGGAAGAAGACGCCGCACGCGCCGCGCATAAAAACGGCGGAGTTGAATAGAACCGGTTGTGCGATGCTCGGCAAGCATCACGTTGGTAACAAGAAAACCCGACAAGACAAAGAAAAGGTCGACACCGATGAAGCCGCCTCGCATCCAGGTGAGTTCACTATGGAAGAGCACCACCAGATACACGGCAACTGTGCGCAGCCCGTCGAGTGCGGGACGATGCGTGAATGCCTCAGATGAGGGCAAAGGGGAGTGAGCGGAATGAGACAACGTAGGCATTCTACGGAGTTCTGAAATGTCTCGTGCTAAAGACTCAGCTGAACAATGATGGCTGCATCGTTTGATTCTTTGCGCCGAAGCGTGCTTTTAAGGAATGACGAGAGATTGACAAAGCCGGCAATGATGCCGTATTTCTTACTGACCGCTTTTTCCACTGCTGCGAGATCTTGTGGGTTTTCTTGTGGTGTCACTACTCGCGCAGTGCCGTGCACCTTGGTGCCTCCTTTAAGCAAGCGACCCCGAAAATCGCATGGTTGAAGCGACACCTGCGCATTGGCACGTACACGCTTCACCTTCCATGCGTTGCCGTCGGACGTAAAGGCCACTTCGCTTGGAGCAAGCTGAACGACCCATACAGGCAGCGATACTTCTTCGCCATTGCGTTTTACACTGGTAAAAGAAACATATTTTTCATCGCCGATGTGACGCGCTGTGCTCATGGTGGAAGTGTATTGCTCCCTGGTTGTCGTACCACTACTTCGCGCGTAGCAGCGTTGAGCGTAAGTTTCCAGCCGCCTTCATGAACGCAGCGATGATGTGTAGCGCACAGTGGTACGAGATTGTTGAGGTCGGTGGGGCCACCACTATTCCAAAATGTGAGGTGATGTGGTTGGCATTGCCCCACGGGTGCCTGGCATTGTGGAACCGCACATGTGGCGTGCATTGCTTCAAGCGCTTGTCGTTGTTGTCGTGAAGCGAGGCGAGATGAGCGACCAAGGTCGAGGACCGCTCCGGCAGTACTGAGAACAATGGGAATAATTTTCGCTTCACAAGCCATTCGACGAATGGTGTCGATGGGTATTTGCACATCGGTTCCGGTGTGCATAACGGTGTCGCTATGTAGACCTTGAACAAGAGTGCGATAGTCGATGACCACGCTAATTTCTGCGCGTTGATGGGCGGTTGTGCGACTGTTGCTCTCGCCAGACTGTTGGACAAGAGCAATGAGCCCCAAAGCATTGAGGTGTCGTGCTCGTGCTTCGCCTTCGGGGCAGGTGCTGGGGGTGTGTTCATGGAAAAGACGGTTGACCACTTGCTGCAATTTGCCAACAAAGGAGAGCCCAGACTCGGGGTCGAACTCGCCATGCATACAGACCATTCCGGAATCGCGGTCGACCCAGTGGCGTAACCAGGTTTTGCGACGTTGTTGTTCTAAGCGCTCGAGTTCATTATGTGATGTAAGGCGCATGACGGCTTGTTTCATGGCCCGCGAGAAATTGTCGGGAGTGGAATGTGTGGCCACATTGGCGAGCCATTCGCTTTGCTGGGCGATGTGTACGCGTTCTTCGGTACTGAAGGAGTTCATGTTGCGCGCAACAATGTCGATGTGCGCGCTGGAAACAGCCCCCACCTGGAGCGCCGACTCTAATTGCGGAAACTCATTGAGTATTTCAACTCGCTTCAACTCGCGGCGAGCATCGCTGCGGGTCATGCCACTTGCTGAGGTAAGCACCTGTTCGGGAAGCACAGCTTGCGATACCGCCGAAATTTCTTGGAGGCGCCGCGTGAGATGCACGTGAAAAGAGTCGACCCAGGCTTGTACCTCGGAAAGTTTTTTGAGCGCACGGCGCAACCCCTCGGTATTGAGCGTTGCAACTTCAATGAGCATGAGTTCGCGCAGAGATTGCCGAACTGAATTGTTGTGGTCTTGCGATGGAACAAGCTGTAATGCGCCCATGTTCTGCTTTCCTGTGAAGTGCGTAACTGGGCGCAATGCCGATATGGGAACGATAGGTGCGGGGTGTAACAGACAACTAGAGTTATGAAGTGAGCACCCGTGACTTTTGGAATGAAAAATTTGCCACTATCGACTATGCATATGGCACTGAGCCCAATGATTTTCTTGTATCTGCTGTAACAAATCTCAAGCGTGGCGAAACACTGAGCCTGGCCGAGGGTGAGGGTCGAAACGCAGTGTGGCTGGCGCAGCAGGGTTTCACCGTTTCCGCCATTGAACAATCGCAAAAAGGAGTTGCAAAGACTTTGCGACTTGCTTTGCAGCGAGGTGTCATTGTGATGGCCGAGCGTGGCGAACTAGAGACCTTCCATATTCAACCGAATTCATGGGACCTTGTGGTATCTATTTTCGCCCATACTCCTCAAGAGCTACGCCGAAAGTTGCATCGCCAAGTCGTGGCTGGTTTGAAGCCTGGCGGAGTCTTCGTACTCGAGGCATACACCCCGGCACAAATTGCCAATAACACGGGCGGTCCTAAAGATGCTTCTCTGATGCCAACAGCAGAGCTGCTGCGTTCAGAGCTTGCTGGCTTGGTATTCGACCGTATTGAAGAAGTGGAACGTGACGTGGTGGAAGGTTCATTGCACACGGGCACTGCACATGTTGTGCAAGTAGTTGCTCATCGCGCACCTTAGACTTTCAGCATGTCAGAAATTTTGGAAAGCCCCATTGAGTTCGTTGCCAACCACATCAAAACATATGTTGCAACTAATGGTGAAGATGGCCACATGTGGCAAGGCGTACCTTGCTTGTTGCTCACGACAACCGGAAGAAAATCTGGTTCGCAACGTCGGTGTGCACTCATTTATGGAGTAGATGGCAATGACTACATCGTGGTTGCATCACGTGGCGGCGATGCAAATCATCCGTTGTGGTACAAAAACATGCTCGATGAACCAACAGTAACTTTGCAAGTGAAGGGCGACGTATTTCAGGCGAACGCAAGCACTATTGCAGAAGGTGCAGATCGTGACCGGTTGTGGAATGCAATGGCTGCAATATGGCCCGACTACAACACGTATGCCGAAAAAACAGATCGTCGCATTCCGCTGGTGCGTCTCACGCGCATTTAATTTTCTACTTCGTGGGTGGCGTGAAGATGACATCAAATGTCAACTTCATTACTTTCTCCCACGACTCTGCTTCTAGTTGGTTGTGGTCGAGGTCAACCAGTATGCGTGAGAGTGCGTGACCCTGTACAAATACGCCAAGTGCATGAGCGGTGACGTCGGTGCGGACCCAGCCCATTTTTTGACCATATTCAAAAACCTCGGTAATGGCATTGGTGTATTGGTGTTGTTTTTCTTGTAACGCGTACCACAAGTCTGGGCGACCATACGCGCTTGAGATTGCGTTGAGACGCATTGCACGTACTTTGCGTTCATTTTTTTTCACGCTCAAAATAGTGAGACCGAGTAGATTTTTGACGAATTGGTTGAACGTAGTGCAGGTCAAGAGACCATGACGCAATTCCCCAGAATCAGTCTCAAGGTAAGAACTGTACTGAGCAATTCGCGCTGCATAAATAAGGCCTTCACGGTCGCCAAAGTGATGGTACAGCGAACCTTTTGACACACCAGTTTCTAAGAGAATGTCATCGATCGTGAGCTGAGATTCACCACTTTCCTCAAGTCGTTTAATGACCGCTTTCAACACAATGTCAACAGTAGATTTGGACCGTTGTTGTGGCTGAGGAATGGGCGACGCAACCATTATTCGCGTTCGATGTATGGGTCGAGAAGTTGTTGTACGCGCATGTGCTCGGGAATATTTTCAATGCCAATCATGCGGTCGATTTGTTCATGGAAGTTCCAAATACGACGCTCTTGATAGTTCACCACAATGCCTTTCATTGCAGGCGACTCGAGAGACTCTTGCATTGGTGCCATGTTGCGCTTGTCTTCGTCCATGATGTAGTCAAATTCATCCATTCGCTGTTGCCAATGTGGTGGCAACTCATCGCCTTCCCAATCTTTTGGTGCGTAGTGCACCCAGTCGAGGCGCGTGGTTTTTTTATCAATGGGCCAGAACATGAGAAAGGGGTAGCCATAAGCAGCAACTGGCGCAATGAGGTTGGGGAATAAACTAAATGCGGTGCTGGTGGAGCGAATGAGATTGTTCACCGACGGAATATCGATGAACCGAGGGTCGGAAAATTTTTGAAAGTCTGACCAATCTTTCATGCCACGCATTTCCGTTGCCTTTTTAGAAAAAGGAGAGACCATGCGACTACAACCGTTCGGAAAAAGCCCCATGGTTGCGCCGCGGTTGTCGAGTGCCGACCAGCCACCACGGTCATGAATGAATTTGAAGTGGTAGACCTCAAAAAATGCTTCTGCAGTGACTTTCCAGTTGCACGGAATGGTCATGCTACGCGGGCCGACTGCGCGCAGTTCTTCGCCGGCGAGCTCTTCCATTTGTGCAAAGGGAACGCCAAACCATTCTTGGAGTGATGCGGCGTTTGGGTCTTGATTTACAAAGACCCAGCCTTGCCAAACATCGCAAGAAATAGTGGTGAGAAATTTGTCTTCGCGACAGAAACCAATGAAGTCGCGTTCGTCGGGAATACTGACGAGGCTTCCGTCGTCGATGCTGTACACCCAACCGTGGTACTGGCAACGAAGTTGATTGGCGCATCCCACTTTGTCGCGTACAACAGGTGCACCTCGATGTTGGCAGGTGTTGTAATAAGCGCGCACTTTCATGTCGTTACCGCGTACTACAACAATGGGAACTTTTAAATCGCCGAATGTGAAGTAGTCGCCTGGGTTGGGAATATCTTCGGCGCGACCTGCCATGACCCAAACTTTTGACCACAAATGTTTGCGTTCAAGTTCGTAGAACTCGTCGGTGATGTATCTATCGACTGAAATATCGTGGAACTTGGGAAAGCCTGCGGGTTCGCCTGGGCGAGCAAATTGCGCTTCCATTTCACGAGTGAGTCGTTCAATCAGTTCAGCATCCATGGCTTTACGTTAGAACTTCTCTCGCTCGGAGTATGTGTTGGCATCTTGAGACGAATAGTTGTGAACTACTGCTCGTTTTCAATGGCAAGTAGGTCTTCAGCGGCTTGGCGCACCTGCCAATCGCGGTCGAGGAGAGCTTTTTCTAGCGCTGCCGTTATTTCTGGTCCGTCGAAGGGGGCGAGGGCCAAAATGGCGCGACGTCGCACTGCCGGTTTATCGGCGCAACCAAGCAAGATGACGGGCACAGCTCGTTGGTCGCCAATGGCTCCTAATGCCGCAATGCACGATTCACGAACGATGGCGTGGTCGTGGTGCGCGCCACCTTCTAGGAGCAAAGCAAATTCTTCAGGAGTGACGTCGACTCGTTCGCCTAATGACCATGCAGCAGTTTCAGCAACGGCAAAGTCGACATCATGCAAAAGTACGGAGAGGTTAATGCGTGGTTCAATCGCGCCGAGTTGGGCCAAGCGGTGGCGTACTAATCGCGATGTGTCTTCTTCAGCAAGACGAATGTACTCGTCGGTGAGCGCATTATTTTTTAAGAGCCCGTGCAGCGCAAGTGAGCGAATATGGTCGCTGGTATGTGCGAACGCTGCACGAAGCAACTCCAAGTTGCCTTCCTGGCTAGCGAGTAAAACTTCGTGAGCTTGCATGGCGAGTGGCGCGCAAAGAATGCTTTTACTTCAGCAACCCTGTAATGGAACCAACAGCTGTGCTCACAACAAATGAAAGAGCAAAAGCCAATGTGGCCCCAACCGTGATTGCAATAGCTAGCAAGAGGGCCGACGACTGGGCTTTGCGCGCGGGGGTGGATTCTTCATAGAGCGGCTGTTGGCGCCGGTCAACACGCACAAGAAGCGCCTGGGGAACCCTTTTTGAGCCATTACTGAGGAACTTGTCGATGAGGTTTTGTGCTGTGCCACCCCGACCCAGAAGAAAGATGGCGATACATGCGAGGAAGGCCACTACAACTGCTCGTATGGTGACATCACTATTCGAGAGTGCAACAATCGAGAGCGATATGACTGAGTTAACCCCGAAGAAACTATTGAGCACGATGCCTGTAATGGTACCTCCACCACCGCAACCTGCCACTCCACACAAGCGTTTGTGG
>JBAXNF010000097.1:0-6981 GCA_037133935.1 bacterium | reverse complement strand
GTTGACTATTTCGTGAAATCAGCCGAGCACCTGCGCAACGATCAACCACTGCGGCTAGTTAAGCCGTAACACGCAACCGCGGCTGCTGCTGCAACATTGAGTGAGTCAATTCCTTCGGCCATAGGAATGCGTACCCGCAGTGTTGCAGCGTTCATGACACTTGCTTCCAGACCTTCACGTTCAGAACCAAGAATGAGTACCAATTTTTCAATTGGGTCAATGTCGGCAATGTTATGTGCATCGCGTGCCGGGGTAAGTGCGCAACTGGTGAAGCCATTGGCGTGAAATTCTTCAAGCACCGGGGCTAACTGGGCAACACGGCAAATGTTGGCATCGAATGACGTTCCCATGGAAACGCGTAGTGCGCGCCGCGTGAAAGGGTCAGAAGTTTCGCTGTCGAGCACCACGCCGTGAAACCCAAATGCCTGTGCGCTGCGCATAATGGCGCCCACATTGGTGGGGTTGTCTATTTGAGAAAGCATCACAATGCGTGAATGCTTGCTGAGCAGCGTTGCAATGTCGGAAGCTGGCGGCTTCACAAAGAGGCCAACCATGCTCAGTGCAAGGGCTAAACCTGTTGCTTCCCGGCGAATGCTTTCTTCAGCAACAAGTACTTCGGTGTCGCTAAGCAAATGCAGAAAGGGCTCTAAGCGATGCACCTGGTTGGGGTCGCACAAAATGGTGTTGGGAGTAAAACCTGTTTCGAGCGCGCGCAACACAACGAGGTCACCCTCGGCGATGAACTGCGCCCCTTCGCTATCACCGCGGCGTTGAGGTCGGTTATTTAGTTGGCGTTCACGAAAGCGAAACGGTACAAGCGCAGGGTCGGTAACGACTTCTACAAAACGTGTACGAATGGTCATTATTTAGTAGTACCAAGGAAAGCGTGACCAGTCGGCATCACGCTTTTCTAAGAAGGAATCGCGACCTTCTTGAGCTTCGTCGGTCATGTATGCCAACCGCGTTGCTTCTCCTGCAAATATTTGTTGTCCAACAAGACCATCGTCAATGAGGTTGAAAGAGAACTTCAGCATGCGTTGAGCAGTGGGGCTCTTTTCGTTCACTTCTTTGGCCCATTGCAGTGCAGTGCTCTCGAGTTCGCTGTGAGGCACAACAGCATCGACCATGCCCATGCGGTGAGCATCGGCGGCAGAGTACTCGCGACCAAGGAAAAAGATTTCACGGGCAAATTTCTGACCCGTTTGGCGCGCAAGGTATGCAGAGCCATAGCCGCCGTCGAAACTTGCTACGTCGGCATCGGTTTGCTTAAAGCGGGCATGTTCTTGCGACGCAATGGTGAGGTCGGCAACAACGTGCAAACTGTGTCCGCCACCTGCGGCCCAGCCGGGCACGACACAGATGACAACCTTTGGCATGAAGCGAATGAGGCGTTGCACTTCAAGAATGTGGAGGCGGCCCATGCGCGCAGGGTCGCGGTCGGCAATGTCGTTGCCTTCAACATATTGATAGCCGTCTTTGCCGCGAATGCGTTGGTCGCCACCGCTGCAAAATGCCCAGCCGCCATCTTTGGGCGAAGGACCATTTCCGGTGAGAAGCACACAACCCACATCGCTGCTTTGTCGAGCGTGATCGAGCGCTGCAAAAAGTTCGTCTACCGTGTGGGGGCGAAAGGCATTGCGCACTTCTGGCCTATTGAAGGCAATGCGAACTGTTCCGTGTTCTTTTGCACGATGGTACGTAATGTCGGTGAAGTGAAATTGAGGTACGTCATCCCACTGGGTGGCATCGAAAATCTCGGAAACAGTCACGTCAATATTGTGCCGTCATTAGAGGTGAGGAACCTCATTTTCGTCACGATTTCTTGTTGAGGGCACGCAGCGCTAGCCACCATGTTGCAACTGCAGCTGGCATGCGCTCGTGATATGTCTTCCACAGGTCACCGGCATCGGCAGGGAGTGGCTGCATATTTGTTTCAGGCAGTGGCGATGCTGTGGCAATGGGGTCAATCCACTCAACGCGAAAATCGGTGAACAGATGCGTGAGCAGTTTGGCATCGGTCTCGTGATGATCTGAGGTCTGGTGTTCCAGGAATCCGTTGTAGTCATTAAATGACAAGAGCCCGTAGTACTGATTGGTTTCCGCACCGCGCCAGTATTCGTATCGCAGCACATGATCTTCATTGTCGTGTGTCGAGTTCCAGAGACGTGCAAGCACCTCTTCAAACTCTTTTTCTTTGCCTGCTTGAACGGTGATGTGAGCCAAAATAGTTGCCATGCGCCAACGCTACTCAGGCCGCATGGGTTCCTACGAGGGGGAAGTTACAGAGCGCCGTGAAGGCGGCCAATGAGCGCAGCAATGTCGTTAAAGCGCAAAAACAATGGGCTCAAAGCAATACGAATGACATTGGGCGGGCGAAAATCGACAATGAAACCATCGCCAATGAGTTCCGCGGTCAGTGCCTCGGCTCTGTCGTGGAGCAGCGCAATGTGCCCTCCGCGATCAGCGCTGTTGCGAGGCGAACCTAACGAGAATCCGCTCGCAGACAAATGCTCATCGAACCCTGCAATGAAGAAGTCACCAAGCGCAATGGAGCCAGCGCGAATAGCGGAAATAGGGAATTGTTCAAAAACTTCCAGCGCACCATGTAAGGCCTTCATCGACAAGATGTTGGTGGTGCCACTAGCAAAACGCAAGATGCCTTGAGCAGGTCTGTAGGTGTCTTCAAATGCAAATGGGGCGTCGTGCCCGAACCAACCAGGAATGGGTTGCTCTACTTCTTCAACAAGATGTGGGGCAACATACATGTACGCAGGAGCACCTGGCCCGCCGTTCATATATTTGTACCCACAACCAACTGCAAAATCGACGTGATGGCGCTCTACGTCGCAGGGAATAATTCCGGCAGCATGTGCAAGATCCCACACCGTCAGGGCTCCGGCTGCATGTGCTGTGGCAGTAATGGAAGCAACATCGTGAATTTCTGCAGAGCGAAAGTCAATCATTGAGGCAGTAACAACGGCAATGTTTTCGTTGAAGCGAGTGGCCATTTCCGATACAGCGCACTCTTCATACTTCAAATGAAAAAGGTCTGCAACGCAGCGGGCAACATAACGATCGGTGGGGAAATTATTAATATCGCACAGCAGCACATTGCGCGTTGCAGTGGCATTTTTTTGCGCTGCCGCAGAAAGCACTTTAAAAAGAGCAATAGAAGTGGAGTCACCCGCAATCACACTGTCGCTTGGCGCACCAATAATGTGGGCAATTCTGTTTCCCGTTTCTGTGGCAAGGTCGAACCAGTCGCCGTCGTGCCATGTGCGCACCAAACCTGTTTTCCACTCAGAGTCAACAGCTTGGCTCACTGCTTCGCGAGCGGCGTGTGTGAGCGGGCCAAGTGAATTGCCCAGAAAGTAGCGCTGGTCATTGGGCAGGTCAAACAGCAGACGTGCCGCCGCAAGTGGGTTGGCGGAGTCGAGAGTTTCTGCTTGTGCAAAGTATGAGCTCAGCGACATGGCCGAATGGTTTCCTTTACGTGTGAAGTAATTGAAGCGTTGCTGCGCCAAGAGGCGTTGCTGGCGTGACAAGATCGTAGATCAAATTGAAGTGATCGCGTTCTTCTGCTTCATATAGCACAACGTTGCAGCCACCTGCGGTGAGGAGTTGTGCGTAATTGCGACTTTGGTCTTTAAACGAGTTGGTCTCGTGTTCGCCCCAGGCAACAACTACGTTTTTAATAGGTGAGACCGCATGTAATTGAGGGCTCAGCTTTGCAGCGTCGTCTTCAGTGAGTTGCAAGGGGTCATTCACCGTGGTGTGCAGCAGTGGCCGCAGGTCGTACACGCCACTCAAAAGAACTGCACCGGTAATGAAATTATTGTTGAGGTCTGCAGTGCTGCACATTGCTGCTAAGTGAGCACCCGCCGACGAACCCGATACCACCGTGCTACAAGGGGCGAGAGTGGAGTGTTGCTGAAGCCACTGCACTGCGGTGCGACATTGTTGAACAATATGAGCAAGGGTTGCTTGTGGAGCCAACGTGTAGTTGATGCTGGCAAAGCTGATTCCTTGCGCAAGAGCATCGCTTGCCCACATGCAGCATTCATCTGCAGAAAGGGCTTTCCAATAACCACCGTGAATGAAAATGAGCAGGGGAGCGTTGGGAGATTGTTTAGCTAGAAGCAAATATTCGTCTTCATGGGTTCCGTAGGCAACCTTTTGCAGGTTTTCACCAAGCGTATTTCTTACGACAGAACTTTTCACACCATATTGCTCGATGTACCACGGCACACTGTGGTGGGCAACCGAGCTCGGGGAATACTCAGTTTCAAGCAACATCGACCAATATTCGCGTGTTTGTTTTGCGGGTACGAATAATTTTTGCCCCAATAAAGAAGGCGCAAGGAATAACGACAACATTTGGCAACACAACGAGAGCATCTTCAATGATGAAGCCATATGCAGACCACGCAACTGCGGTGAAAAAGAGAAGAACATACGTGGGAAGTGAAACACCACTGAGGTCATCAGATTTTGCTGAGGTAATTGTTTGAGGCAAGACCGATGATGCGCCAACAATAAATGCAATGAGACCGGTTACTGCAGGAGACACAGAAACACATATAAATGAGAACGCGGTGATTCCAAAGACGGTGCTGTACAGGCGAGACGCCGACAATGTTCCGTGCTTCACCATTGCCCGCGCAAGGAGAGCCAAAGCAACGACAATAAGAAAGTTAGAGCCACCCACTGCTACGTCGCTGCGCGATAAGCCGTAAACGCTCCACAAGGTTGACCCGCAAATTCCCTGAAGCGCCCCGAGTGGTGAAAGCCCCTCTACGGTCTTGCGGCGATACACAAGAATTACTTGTGGCCAAATGAACAGCATCGACAAGGTGGAGGCAACTATGCCAAGAATGTTCTCAAGAGTCACCCACACAGTGTGCACGACCTGAGATGCACAGAGGTGGCTCAAAATGTGAAACGCTGTGTGACATGCGACGTTCCATTGACGATTACCCCATGACAAGCTCCGATGTTCCTGCAGGTGATGACGATGCGATGCGTATTTCGTGGGCAGTGGCAATATGTGACGACTATGACGATGCCGAACCCCGAGTGGTGCTGACCACGGAAGAGGTGGGGTCGCCCGGCACGGGTCTTGTTGCCCACCTCAGTGCAGAGCATGTGCGTCGGTTACGTAGCGCTTTACGTGATGCGCTGCGCGAAATAGGAGAAGACCCCGGCCTCTAGCCATTTCCCGTTCTTTTCGGTCGCAGGTATTGCCCTTGGGGCCTATTCCCGATAATGTTGACTCAGTTACTCGGGTTTCGCTCGGCACCGTCACTTGGCCATTTGGAGGCATCTCGTGGGAATTCCACCAGTCATTGCAGCACCGCGAGACCTTGATGCTGAACAAATGGCCGATATAGATCGCTTTGAAAAAGCAATTGAGCAATATCTTGCCGGTGAAATTAGCGAAGACGTTTTTCGCGTCATGCGCTTGAACAATGGTGTCTATGGTCAGCGCCAAGGTGGCACAAACCAAATGGTGCGCATCAAGTTGCCCGCCGGAACCATTACTCCAGAACAACTCGACTTGATGGCGTATCTTTCCACCGAGTTCTCACGCGGCTGGGGCCACATTACGACCCGTCAAAATATTCAGTTCCACTTTGTTGAGTTGAGCCGTATGCCTGAACTTTTGCGTCACCTTGCCGCAGTGCATCTCACATCGCGTGAGGCCTGTGGCGACACCGTGCGCAACGTCATGGCGTGCCATCTTGCTGGGGCATGCCCACATGAGCACCTCGACGTCACGCCTTGGGCCGAAGCTGTTTTCCGCCACTTCGTGCGCAACCCATTAGGCCAGCGTTTGCCACGCAAATTTAAGGTCAACTTCTCTGGTTGCGCCACCGACTGTGGGCAAGCAATGTTCAACGACGTGGGTGTGGTTGCAACTACGCGCACTAACGAAGACGGTGCAGTAGAGCAGGGCTTTCGTATTTTCATTGCTGGTGGGTTAGGTGCAAACCCGCACCCCGCATTGGCGCTAGAAGATTTCACCTCACGTGAAGATCTCATGCCAACAATTGAGGCAGCACTGCGCGTGTTCGACCAAGCCGGTAACCGCGACAACAAGTTGCGCGCCCGTATGAAGTGGCTTGTTGACACCCTCGGTATCGATGAAGTTCGCCGTCGCGTGCAAAAAGTTCGTCTCACGCTTCCTGCTTCGTCATCGTGGCCAGGTGGAATTCCACCAGAAGTTGTTGCCGCTGGCGATAAAGCTGCAGGTAAGGCAACTGTTGGCGAAGTGACAACGATGGGTCAAGGCGTGCGCGTTGAAATGACAGCTCGTGACCCCTTTGACCGGTGGGTGCAAACAAGTGTTATTCGCGGTACCGCAAACGGAACTATTTCTGCAATTGCTTATGCTGAGTTGGGCGACATCACTTCAAGCCAGTTCACAGCGTTGGCAGCAATGCAGCGTGAGCTCAGCGCAGACATTCGACTTTCAAATAGGCAAAACGTTGTATTCCGTAACCTCACTGAAGAGAAGTTGCGCGTACTTTACGATCGCCTCGATGCCATTGGTATGGCCCGACCAGGTGCAGAACTTGCTCGCGACGTAGTGGCATGCCCAGGTGCTGACACCTGCAATATTGCTGTTACTCAGTCACGCGGTTTGGCCAAGGCAATTGGCGATGAACTTGAAGCACAAGGTCTTGCCGAAGTTGGCGGAATTCGCATCAATATTTCTGGCTGCACAAACAGCTGTGGTCAGCACCACGCTTCCGACATCGGATTCTTTGGTGCAGAGCGCCGCGCACATGGGCAGTCGGCTCCTGGATATCAGATGTTGCTTGGTGGCTACGTGGGTCAAGAGCAAATTCACTTTGGTGAAAAGGCACTTCGTGTTCCTGCAAAGGCAGCCCCTGAAGCAGTTGCTCGCGTAGTGCGCAGGTTTGCTGGTGAGCGTTTTGCCGGTGAAACATTCCGCACATGGATGGACCGCGTTGGGGG
>JBAXNF010000096.1:0-7019 GCA_037133935.1 bacterium | reverse complement strand
GACCCACATCATGCGTGGGACCCGCCCATGTCGGAACTGCATCGCGTGAACTGGTGTGACCTCGACCTCCCTGCTGGTTACATCAGCGACCCCGCCGAGCGTGAACGTATTTTGAGTACGAAACCTGCGCAGTGGCTGGCGTGGTACAACGGCGAATTTGTTTCCAACTTTGAAGCACCCGCTCAGTGGGTACCGAATACTTTGACTGCCGACCAAGTGCGTGAAGTAAACGCGATGGTGCATATTGAAAATGAGCTCATCGATGAAGCAATTGGTCGCATTGTCGGTGTGTTCAAAGACCGTGGATGGTGGGACGACACCGACGTTATTTTCACCACCGACCATGGCGAATTCCAAGGAGACTTTGGCCTGCTCTTTAAAGGCCCATACCACGTCGACTCTCTGATGCGCTTGCCACTTGTTTGGCGCCCCGCACCATCTCGCGTTGGTGTTACTACGCCAACAGTGGTGAACACACCAGTGAGCCTCGTTTCACTTGCCGCAACTTTTGCTCACATTGCTGGTCTACCTCAACCCGCATACGTAGAGGCCGCGCGACTACCGCTGAACGATGCAGAAGCTGTGGAGTTAAAACACGAGCGTGTTCTCACCGAATGGGACAGTGTTCTGTTCGGCAAAATTGTTTCATTGCGCACCATTACTCGTGGTTCGTGGGTATGCACCGCAACATTGCCCGGTTCGTTGCACGACGGTACCGACGGAGAGCTGTACAACTTAGTTGATGACCCGCTTCAGCATCACAACTTGTGGCACAACAGCGATCACCGCACAACACGTGATGATCTTCTTGCCGACATGTGGGAACACTTGCCCGAACGAAAAGGTGTTCGGCGTGAGTGCGATGCTCCGGTTTAACCCTCTTTAAAGCGCTTTTACCCATTTCATTGCGTTGTCGAGCATTGCAATTTGCGCATCCACTTTGTTGACCGGGGTCGTGTCGCCTGCCAACATGCGGTTTGCCATGGTGCTGAGCGATAGCCAAGTGGTGCCCGATGCTTTCCAAGCAGCCACTTCGGGCGACAATAATTCTTCTCCGCGTTGTAAGTGCAGCACAGCATCGGTCGGGAAACTCGCAGCATCACGACCCTGTAATGCAAGTTCTTCACGCAAAATGACAAGAGCATTTTGAATGCGTTCGCCAGTGTTGCCAAAAATATAACCGTCACCCATGCGCGCAGCACGACGTACCGAAGCCTCTGCACTACCGCCAAACCACACAGGAATTTGACGATTGGGCAAAGGAACAATTCCACCGCGGTCGACACGGTGATATTTGCCGGCAAAGTCGTTCACCGGCGATGTCCATAACTGGCGCATCAATTCAACTTGTTCTTCCATGCGTTTTGCACGGTTGCGGAATTCAGTATTCAATGCTTCGTACTCGACGTAGTTCCAACCGGTTCCCACGCCGAGCACCAAACGCCCACCACTGAGAAGGTCAAGGTCGGCTGCTTGTTTGGCAACTAATACCGCTTGTCGCTGCGGAAGAATAAGCACACCAGTCACAAGTTCTATGTCGGTGGTGATGGCTGCGATGTAGCTAAACAGAACCAACGGTTCATGAAACTCATCTTGTTCGGTGTACGGGCCCCATAATTTTGGGTCACGATCGGCGTGCACTGCACCAACAACATGGTCATAGGTAACAATGCGCTCAAAACCAAGGTCTTCTACTGCGGCCACCCAAGCCCGTATTGCTCCGGGGTCTTTGCCCATTTCAGTTGTAGGAAATACTGCTCCGTATCGCATGGAAACACTGTAGGTCTTCTGATAGGACTAGGCGATGGCGCAGAATATCCAATTCGACAACACGTACTACCAACGCTTCTACGGAAAGACGGGCGTACATGATGCCGAGAAAATTACCCACCTTGCCCAGGGTGTCCACTCTTTGTGCACCTGGTGGGGCCTCCCCATTCGTAGTGTTCTCGACGTGGGCGCGGGCCCCGGATTTTGGAGCAATTGGTATCGCGCTGAACACCCCAAGGTGAAAGTTCTTTCTACCGATATCAGTGAACACGCATGCGCTACATACGGGCATCAGCAACGCGATATCAGCGCATGGACTCCACCGCGGTCACATGACCTCGTCATTTGTCATGGTGTGTTGCAATACCCCAGCAATACAGATGTACGAAAGGCAATGGCGAATTTGGGTAAAGCCACAAAACACTTCATGTACTTGGAAATACCGACGAAAAATGACTTTGTCGACGTTGTCGACGCAACAGTGACCGACATGAACGTGCATCATCGCAGCGGCGCTTGGTACCGCAAAGAACTTGCTCCGCACTTCATTCAAGTAGGGGCAGGTTTGTGGCAGTCACGCCACAGCAATATTCCAATGTACGAACTGGAAGCGTGTCGCTAAAAAGTTAAGGCTGCGCAAGTACAGCGTCGCTCACCCAACATGTTTCAAGATGCAGCGTTGAGCGAATACGCACTACACGCTTTTCTTCATGAACAGCTTTGCCACACATGGAAAGTGCAGCTTTGATACACGACTCTTCATCGGGCAAGACCATGGGAAGCTTGCTGCGGCGTACGCCCGATGGACCTGCCGTAAAACAGTTGAGATACGTCTTTTCCCAGTCAATTGCATTTGCGACGGAAGCAGGAATGAAGTCGGCGAGACCGATACCCAACACGTTTCCACCCGATGCTTCGGTCACGCTGAGCAACACTATTGTTGCTGGCGGATCTGGAAAATCACTCAGCCCATGCACCCAAAATCGACCACTCACGTTGGGGTCGATGGAGGTTCCAGAAATATCTTTTCCACCACGTTCCACAATAAGCACATCAATATTGGCGAAGGGCAACTGCGGCACCAGTGAACGCGCATACGCGGTGAGGTCTCGTTCTACTTCTCCGCCCACTTCATCGCTCGATAACGCTTGCACGCGAACAACTGCCCCGGCACACGACTCCACCGTTGCAACACCACCCAAGAGTCGACCTGTTGAACGCAAAGCAGCAATGCCGTCTAACAAGCGCACGGCCATTTGCTCTGGGCCACATGAGTGAATAAGTGCTGCTCCTGGCTGTTTACCAAAACCCACCACCGCCATTTTTGTGCAGCCACTTTCTATGGGTCCTTTGAAACAGGTGTGTGGCTTCACTCGGTTCACCGGCAAGATGTAATGAGCATCTGCAGCGTGCTCATCTAAATACACCGGGGTACCAGCAGCAGTGCGCGCTACTTCGAGTGTTTTCATTGACGAGCGAATGTCGCAGCCAATACTTTCTTCGGTTACTCCCAATGTGGCGAGTAATTTTTTTTGACCTTCTGCGGTGCCGCCAGCATGGCTACCCATTGCAGGCACAACAAACGGAAGCGCACCCAGTTCACGCAAAGCCGCAATTGTTCCTCGTAAAGTTTCCACTCGCCCGGTGAGACCTCTGCTTCCTGCTCCTACTGCAACGGTTTTTCCCTGCAGTTCGACGGAAGCAAAGCGATCTTTCACCGCCCGCGCGACCGCAGCTTCCACATCGCCAACCGGTGCTGGTTGTGGAACATCGAGCGCTATTTCATGGAGTTCTGGCACCACCAGATCGGGCGAATAGGGCAGCCTCACACCCTGTGACAGTTGTTCCCACGAGCTAGCCATATATGAAGAGTAACGACCGCTACTGCCCAGTCATGCCATCGGCTAGCGTCGTAGCATCCCATCAGTTCATGAAATCAACATTCTGTGGACTTCATCAATACATCAAGGAGAAAACATGCGTCGTATTCAACGCCTCGCTATTCCAGTAGTGGCACTTAGTCTCTTTCTCGTTGCCTGCGGCAGCGATAGTGACACCACAGCTGACGAATCCACCGTCGACACCTCAGCAGAGGTAATGACCGACGACACCATGGCAGATGATTCTGCCGCAGCAAAAATTGACATCGCAGCATTAGGGCTCATCAAAGAGGGCGCCATCACTGTCTGCACCGACGCTCCATACGAGCCATTCGAATTCCAGGATGCAACTACCAAAGAGTGGACCGGCTTCGATATGGATCTCATGAAGGCCGTTGCCACCAACATTGGCGGCTTGTCGTTGGAAGTTACTGTTCAACCGTTCGACGGTATTTGGCTTGCTCCAAAAGCAAAGACCTGTGACCTCGTTGCATCAGCTATGACCATTACTGAAGAGCGTTCTGCGAATGCATTGTTCTCTGACCCATACTTCGATGCAGACCAGTCACTTCTTGTGCGCATGGAAGACAAGGCAACACTTGTTGACCTTGCATCACTTGCAGGAAAAACAATTGCAGTGCAAACCGGCACCACCGGCGAAACATATGCCAAGGAAAATGCAAAAGACTCCACATTGAAGTCATTTGATGAGCCAGCAGCAATGTTCCTTGCACTTGAAGGCAAGCAAGTTGATGCAATCTTGCAAGACCTTCCTGTGAACGGCGCACGTCAGGTGAAAGAGCCAACCAAGTTTGCTCTCACAGCAACATTTGCTACTGGTGAGCAATACGGTTTCGCACTTGCCCAAGACAACACAACACTTGCTGAAGCAGTGAACAGAGGCCTTGCTACTGCAAAAGACTCAGGCGAATACGACACCATTTTCGCGAAGTACTTCGGCGCGAAGGGTTAATACAAAGGTTTTTGCCTTTTACACAATATGAATATGAGTCGACGCCAACGCTTGCAACTGGTACGGGGTGGCATTTATGCCCTCACCATTGCAGCGTTGGCGTTGCTCATTATTTCAGTTGATTGGGGCGCACTCGGTGGCGCACTTTTCAAATGGGACGTTGTTAAAAAACAATTCCCCGACATTCTCACCAGTGCACTTCGTAACACCATTATCTTCACCATTTTTGGTTTCATTGGTGGCTTATCGCTAGGTCTGTTGCTGGCCATTATGCGCCTCTCTAAAAGCAAGCCCTACCGCTGGTTTGCCGCCACCTACATTGAAATTCTCCGTGGCATTCCGCTGCTTGTCACACTTCTTATTCTTGGCTTTGGTATTCCTATAGCCACCGGTTGGAGCTGGCCCAACCCTTACGTGCAAGGTGCAGTACCACTTGCGCTTGTTGCCGGAGCATATATTGCCGAAACCGTACGCGCCGGCATTGAGGCAGTCCCTCGTGGCCAAATGGAAGCTGCTCGCTCACTTGGCATGTCGTACACACGAGCCATGGTGACTGTCATTATTCCTCAGGCATTTCGCATCATTGTTCCACCACTGACCAACGAATTTGTACTACTCATTAAAGACACGTCACTCATTTCCGTTCTTGGCGTTACTGAACGCACACTTGACCTTGCACGGTTTGGTCGTAACGGAGTGAACGATTCTGCAAATGCCACACCACTCGTTGTTGCTGGCCTTGTGTATTTAGCTCTCACCATTCCGCTCACGCAGTTAGCAGCTTGGATGGAACGACGTTCAAAAGTAGGCCGGCGATGAGTGAACCTCTTGTAGAACTTCGTCAACTGCATAAAAGTTTTGGCGACAATCATGTGCTGCGTGGAATTGACCTGTCAGTTGCCAAGGGCGAAGTGTTATGCATCATTGGGCCATCGGGCTCAGGAAAAAGCACCCTATTGCGTTGCGTTAACTTGCTCGAGCAGCCAACAGGCGGCCAAGTATTTGTTGCAGGTGTTGAACTCACCCATCGCGACTGCGATATCGATAAGGCCCGCCGTGCAACGGGCATGGTGTTTCAGCAATTCAATTTGTTTTCTCATCTGTCCGTACGCGACAACGTCACTATTTCCCTCCGCAAAGTGCTGAAGATGAAAAGTACCGAGGCCAATGCACGAGCAGATGTGTTGCTCAATCGTGTTGGTCTTGCCGACAAAGCATCTGCATACCCTGCACAACTTTCGGGTGGGCAACAGCAACGTGTTGCCATTGCCCGCGCTCTTGCTATGGAGCCGAGCGTGATGTTGTTCGACGAAGCAACAAGTGCACTTGACCCAGAACTTGTTGGCGATGTACTTGGTGTGATGCGCGAACTCGCCGAAGAAGGAATGACCATGTTGGTAGTGACCCATGAAATGGGCTTTGCTCGCAACGTTGCCGACCGAGTTATTTTCATGGATGGTGGCGTCATTGTTGAAGAAGGAAATCCTTCTCAGGTCATTAATGAGCCACGTGAGGAACGTACGAAAAAGTTCCTCGCCAATGTTCTAGAGAACTAATTCTGTACTGCCCTAGGGCAGCGCAACAATAGTAATTGTGCCCGCTGCACCATCGACCGTAATAGTGGCGCCATCAGGAATGCGGTGTGTTGCATCGGTGACCGATGCAACACAAGGAATACCCAGTTCGCGACTCACAATGCTGGCGTGCGAACCAACTGCACCAAGGTTCACCACCACTGCACCAGCGGCAAGGAACAACGGTGTCCACGATGGGTCGGTGTTCAGCGTGACCAAAATGTCGTCGGCATCGAGCCCAGAAGGGTCAAATGGGTCGAGAATAATGCGTGCCTTACCGGTGTACACACCTGCTGAACATGCAGCCCCCGTGAGCACATCACCCACTTTCACTATTTCGTAGTTGCCCGCGCCACGGCGCTTCCACTGCGACAAAGGCGGAACGGAACCGTTCACAATGAATGGTGGTTCCAATGTGGCAAGTTCGGCATGGTCTACAGCGCGTTCGCTGAGCACTGCTTTTAACGAAGACGGGTTTGCTAAGAATGCATCAAGCTCAGCTTCAAGCAGCATGAAAATATCGGTTTCTTTGGCAATATTTCCTGCAGCGGCGTGCCTGCGGCCAAGCTCTGTAATTGCAACACGCACTTCGTGAATAACAGCAATGTTGTTGGTCTTGCAACGCTCACGCGCTTGTTGCCAACCAGCAGCCGATGCGTAACCATCTGCGAACATTCCTGCTGTTTCAGCATCGCCAGCAAGTGCTTGAGAAATTTCTTTAAACAAACGTGCGCGTTCTGCACCATTGCGCTTACTTGCAGCGCGAGGGTCGGAACCATCACTTTGGTGACGCAAGCGATCGAGTTGAGCAAACGCTAAACG
>JBAXNF010000095.1:0-7098 GCA_037133935.1 bacterium | reverse complement strand
TGCATTAATAGTTTCTTGTGGAGTAGGAGCACCGGGCTTTTTGCCTACGTCAATGAGGTCTACACCTGGAGAAGCAAGTTGAATAATGCTGTTGTCGGCTAAGCGGTCGTGAACAATTACATCAGCCTGCGCAATGAGGCGCGCGGCTTTCACCGTAATGAGCTCGGGGTCACCGGGGCCTGCGCCCACTAGGTACACGGTCATGGTGCTACCGCTTGTGTTGCGCTGCGCGATTGTTCGAGGGCCGCAGCAATGAGTGGAGCCCAATTGACATCTTCTGTACTCACGCCTTCGGCATGAAACTCTGCACGCTTTGCAGCAAGTATTTCTACCGCTTCTGCAAACTCGGGGCCAATGGTATTTTCCAGTGTGGAACGAACCCACGACGACATGGCTGGGCTCGCGCCAGCAGTAGACGAGGTAATGAGCAGTCGACCACGACGCATGCTGGCTGGCAAAGTAAAGGTGCAGCGGTCGGGGTCGTCGGCAGAGTTGACCCAAATGCCAAGCGATTCACATTCATCAAAGATCTGTTGGTCAACAACATTGTTTGCAGTAGCAGTAACAACGAGCGAAAAGCCCTTCACGTCGAGTGCTGCGTATTCGCGTTGAATGAGAGTTGCGCCGGTGGCGTGAAACCGTTCGTCGATCTCTGGGGAAATAACGGTGAGAAGGGGATTACATACCAACAACTGTTCGGCCTTGCGGTAGGCAATGCGCCCGCCACCCACTAAAAGAACCGGCTTGCCTTCAATATTTAAATTGACGGGAAACTGTGCCGCATACGGGTTCATGCGTTGCTCGCTACATTTGGCTCAATAGTGCCGAAGGTGCCGTATGGTTGTTCGCCACGCACAGTAATGCGATGCATCAACCGTGGTTCGCTGTAGTCGGCAGCTGCGTAGTGTGCAGTAGAACGGTTATCCCACATCGCAACATCACCTTCGCGCCAGGTCCAGCGGACCACACGTTCTGGCTGAATACTGTGTTCATAAAGCAGGCCAAGTATTGCTTGGCTTTCTTCAGGAGAGAAGTCTTCTATGTATGCAGTGAATGTGGGGTTGACGAAGAGGCCACGTTCACCACTTTCGGGGTGCACGCGTACAACGGGGTGGCGCACCGGGTTCATTGTTTGTAACTTTTGCTTGTTTTCACCGCTCTTGTCTTCATCGCGGAAGCGAGAGAAGGTTCCACTTGCATCGTGAACGGCAACTAAACCGTCGACCAAGTGTTGCAGCGGAGCAGCAAGAGTCTCATAAGCATTGATGAGGTCGCACCACAGTGTGTCGCCTCCAAAAGATGGAATTACTTTTGCAGCCAAAATTGTTGCAGTTGGCGGAGCTGCGGAAAAAGTGACATCGGTATGCCACCTGTTGTTGTAACTCGTTGTTTTCTTTTCGCCAGTGTTGCGAACATCGCCAACGCCAAGCTTGTAGTCAGTTGAGTCGAGCACAAGTACCTCGGGGTGATTCTCATCGAGGCCGCCAAGTAGCGGGTGAGCCGGTGTGAGTTCGCCAAAGTTGCGAGCAAATGCAACTTGCTGAGTAGGTGTCAGGTGTTGGTCGCGGAAAAAGACAACGCGATAGCGAACAAGGGCATCGCGAATAGCGACAGTGTCTTGGCTCGAAAGTGGTTGCGACAGGTCAACGCCAGAAATTTCTGCACCGAGTGTTCCGGTGAGGCGCCGAACAGCGCAGAGGGTTGCCGATGTGGTCACCTCTACAGTCTGCCTATAGTTGACCAAAATAGTCAACATTTGATGCGGGAAGTACTATGGCGGTATCGAAAAGCCATATATCAGACGACCCCTCGCCGTTCTTGGCGTTTTTATTTTGGCCAACTTCCTGTTGGGCTCCTTTTTTATATGGATTCCCCTCACCATCGTGCTCGATCTTTTGCGCCGCAAATGGCGATTCCCCATTGTTCGCCTCATTGCATTCCTTTTGTGCTGGACCTGGCTTGAAATTGCGGGGGTAGCGGCGTGTATCGCCTTTTGGGCTGCGGGTCAGAAACGAAACAGTTCGCTGCACTACAAGTTGCAGCGCTGGTGGGCGGGCGGGCTCATTCTCGCCTTGCGTTGCACTGTTGGTTTACGTATTGATGTGCAAAACCCAGAGGTACTTGTGCCTGGGCCACTGGTGGTGTTGTCGCGACACGCAAGCCTTGCCGACTCGCTGGTGTCGGCGTGGGCGATGGGCAACATTGCTGGTTTGCATCCGCGTTATGTGCTGAAGCGTGAATTGATGCTCGACCCTTGCCTCGACATTGTGGGGCACAGGTTGCCCAATTATTTTCTCAATCGTTCGTCAGACAATGTGCAAGGCGAACTTGCAGGTGTTGCCGAACTGTCGCACAACTTAGGCCATAGCGATGTGGCAGTTATTTTTCCTGAAGGTACGCGAGCGAATGCGGCGAAGCGACAACGAGTGCTAGAGAAGATGAAAGAGCGCAACCCCGAACGAGCTCAGTTGTTGGAGCCTCTAACAATGTTGTTGCCACCAAAACCTGCCGGAGCCATTGCACTCATGCAAGGTGCCCCACAGTGTGACGTGGTTATTGCTGGTCATGTGGGTTTCGATGGGCTCGATACCTTTGGCGGCATGCTGAGTCACCTCGAACAAGGAAACGTTCGGTGTGTGATGTGGTTCAGGCGCATTGCGCGTGCAGACATTCCTTCTGAAAACATGGCTGCGTGGCTCGACCAGCAGTGGTTGATGTTAGACACTGAAGTGCAAAAGCAAAATGAAGTTTTGAAGGGCATGAAGTGATGAGTGGAAGTGCAGACATTCTCTTGGCGAGCGCCATTGCAATAGCGGTTCTCATGTTCTCTATGTGGCTCCTTAGTCTCATATTGAAAAATGCTTCCATTGTCGACATTGTTTGGGGTCTTGGTTTCGTTGTGGTTGCGTGGGTCACCCACAGCGTTGCCGACGGCAATGAAGCACGCGGGTGGCTACTGACATTGCTCACCACCGCATGGGGACTGCGCTTGGCGTCGTACTTGGCGTGGCGCAACATTGGGCACGGTGAAGATTTTCGCTACAAGGCCATGCGCAAGCATTACGGCGCAAAGTTTCCTCTGGTGAGTTTGTTCACGGTTTTCATTCTGCAAGGTGTGCTCATGTGGCTCGTGTCGCTACCAGTGCAGCTGGGCCAAGTATCAATGAACCCGAGTATTGGCGTGCTTGGCATAGTGGGCGTTGTGTTTTTTGCTGTTGGCCTCTTCTTTGAAACAGTGGGCGACATTCAACTTGCTCGGTTCAAAGCGAATACGGAAAACGCTGGAAAAGTAATGCAATCAGGCCTGTGGAAATACACGCGACACCCCAATTACTTTGGCGATGCGTGTGTGTGGTGGGGCCTCGCACTTATTGCTGCCGAAGCTGAAATAGGCGTTATCGGAATACTAGGTGCTGTGGCGATGAGCATTCTCTTGCGTCGTGTTTCAGGAGTGACGCTTTTGGAAAAGAGTTTGAAAAAGCGCAAAGAGGGTTACAGCGACTACGTGGCACGCACCAGTGCCTTTATTCCGCGGCCGCCAAAAAAGATTTAAGAGCGAGATGCAGCAAAGGCTGCAGCAAGATCGTTGCGTAAGTCATCGACATGTTCAAGGCCAACAGAAATGCGCATGAGGCCATCACCAGCAAGTGCTCCGGAAAGCGACTCTTCATCGAGTCCAAAATGTGTGCTGGTGGCTGGATGACAAATAAGAGTTTCAGGGCCGCCCAAAGATGTCGCTGGTCGTACCAATTGCAACGCCGCTATAAATGCACGGCATGCTTCAATGCCGCCAGGAATTTCGATAGCGAACACTGAACCAAATGAAGTCATTTGACGTGCTGCAAGTTGGTGTTGCGGGTGGCTCGGCAAGCCGGGGTAGTGCACTGTTGTGCAATTGCCACTCGACTCACACCATGTTGCTAATTCCGTTGCTGTGGCACATTGGCGTTCATGACGCACAGGAAGAGTGCGAATGCCACGCAACGCGTTGTGAGCGTCGTAAGGCGAAGCCGATGCGCCATGCAGAACTGAATATGCCCAAATGGCATCAATAAGGTCTTTTTCACCAGCGACCACGCCAAGAAGTGCATCGTTGTGTCCGCCAATTCCCTTAGTAGCTGAATGCAAGCAAAGGTTCACTCCATGCGACAGCGGTTGCTGGCTCATTGGCGTGGCAAATGTGGAGTCGACCATGGTGAATGGAACTGCAATAGCCCCCAGTTCGGCAAGGTCGGCTAACGCCAACGAAGGGTTCGCAGGTGTTTCGGCAATGACCAACAAGGTGCGCGGAGTTTTTGCTGCAGCAGTAAATGCGCCAGGCACGGTGGCATCGACAAAAGTGACGTTGATGCCCATGCGTCGCACTGGGCCATTCAGAAATGCAATGGTGCCGCCATACAACTGCTGCTGAGCAACAATGTGGTCGCCAGGGGAGCACAAGGCAAAAACCACACTGGCAAGTGCTCCCATGCCAGAACCAAAAGCTAAGGCATCTTCCGCACCCTCAAGTTCGGCTATGGCGGTTTCAAATTGCCGCACGGTGGGGTTGGTATAGCGGCTGTAGAGCTTTGAGCTGCGACCCGCCACTGCTTCTTGGTGGGTTTCATCGAGCCCCGAGCTTGACCAAGTGGTGGAAGTAGAGATGTCGCTAGCCAAAGAACGGGCCCCATTGCGGCCCGTTGTTATTGCTGTTGTATCGCGGTTCTTGTTAGCCACGAGGGAAGCGTACTGCTGTGATGGGCGCCTCATACGGAAGTCGGTGGAAACCCGACCGAATTGGTAGGATTTAACAATGCGTCCTGGAATCACCGGTCTCGAAGACGAGGCCATCACTATTATCCGTGAGGTGGCGGCGTGCTTTGAGCGCCCCGTCATTTTGTTCTCTGGGGGTAAAGACTCTGTAGTCATGCTGCATGTAGCTGTACGGGCCTTTGCTCCTGCCAAAATGCCCTTTGCCATCATGCATGTTGACACTGGCCATAACTTTCCCGAGGTCATTGAATTTCGAGACCGTTGCCTTGCTGGCTTTGGCCTCGACCTCACCGTTGCCTCGGTGCAGGCCGCCATTGATGCCGGCAAGGTTGCCGATGCCCCTTCGCGCAACCCACTTCAAACAGTTGCCTTGCTCGAGGCCATTGCTGAAAACAAGTTCGATGCCGTCCTTGGTGGTGGCCGCCGTGACGAAGAGCGTGCTCGTGCAAAAGAGCGCGTGTTCTCGCACCGCGACACCTTTGGTCAGTGGGACCCTAAGAACCAGCGCCCTGAACTGTGGAACATCTACAACACGTCGTTGCGCCCTGGCGAACACTTCCGTGTCTTTCCTATTAGCAACTGGACCGAGCTCGACGTGTGGAGCTACATCCAGCAGTACAACATTGAATTACCAAGCCTGTACTTCGCACACAAGCGTCCTGTGTTTCGTCGTGATGGCATGCTCATGGCCGAAACCGAATTTCTCCATGCGGGAGCCGGCGAAGAAGTGTTTGAAGAGCAGGTACGTTTTCGCACAGTAGGCGACGCCACTTGTACTGCAGCTGTTGAATCGTCAGCAGTCAGCATTGCCGATGTTGTTGCTGAAACATCCGTAGCTCGTGTGACCGAACGCGGTGCAACGCGTGCCGATGATAAAATTTCTGAAGCTGGTATGGAAGATCGCAAACGACAGGGGTACTTCTGATGCGTCAGTTACGTTTCGCCACTATTGGTTCTGTCGACGACGGAAAGTCGACTCTCATTGGTCGTTTGTTATACGACTCGAAGAGTATTTTTGAAGATCAGCTAGAACACGTTGAAGCAGTCAGCAAGCGTCGTGGCGATGAGTATGTCGACTTGTCGCTGCTCACCGACGGTTTGCGCGCCGAGCGTGAACAAGGCATCACCATCGACGTAGCGCACCGCTATTTTGCAACGCCAGCCCGTTCGTTTGTCATCATGGACTGCCCAGGTCACGTGCAGTACACGCGCAACATGGTGACAGGCGCGTCAACAGCAGACCTCGCAATTATTCTCATCGATGCTCGTCATGGGGTAGTAGAACAAACCCGTCGTCACAGCATCCTCACCTCGTTGTTGGGTGTTCCGCACCTTGTGGTGTGTGTGAACAAAATGGACCTTGTTGACTACAGCGAAGAACGTTTCAAAGAAATTCGTGAAGACTTCGAAAACTTTGCTGCGCGCCTCAACCTGCACGACGTCACTTTCTTGCCTATTAGCGCATTGAAGGGCGACAACGTTGTTGATCGCACTCCAGACCTCGGCTGGTTCGAAGGCCCAACGCTTTTGCATCATCTTGAAAATGTGTACACCGCAAGCGACGACAACCGCATCGACGTGCGCTTTCCTGTGCAGTACGTCATTCGCCCACGCACAACCGAACACCACGACTATCGCGGATACGCCGGCACTGTTGCCGGAGGTGTTTTGCGCGTAGGTGACGAAATTGTGGTCTTGCCTAGTGGGCTATCGAGCACCATCACAGGCATTGACTCTGCCGATGGGCCAGTCACCGAAGCGGTGCCAGGTGCAGCAATCACTATTTTGTTAGCCGACGACTTGTCGGTTACGCGTGGCGACATGATCTGCCGCCCACACAACCGCCCGCGTGTTGTGCAAGACCATGAGGCAATGCTGTGCTGGCTCGATTCGAATGCACAACTGCAAACCAATAAGTTGTATACGCTCAAGCACACCACGCGTTCTACACGCGCCAAAGTAAGCGAAGTGCGCTATGTGCTCGATATCTCAGAACTTCATCGCAAAGAACCCACAGGGCCTCTTGCTATGAACGACATTGCGCGTGTAGTTATTCACACTGCAGAACCGCTGTTGCGTGACGACTATGAACACAACCGTGTAACGGGCTCATTCATTTTGGTCGACGAATCAACAGGTGCAACCGCAGCGGCCGGCATGTTGTTGCCGCCTCGCGAGTGACCACAGAAAACACACCACAGCCCGCGGGCGATATTCGTTGGCACGAACACGCCATCACGCGCAAAGATCGTTGGGGAAAGCAAAATAGTCGCGGCTGCACTTTGTGGCTCACTGGGCTTTCGGGTGCAGGCAAGAGCACTATTGCTAATGCCGCCGCGCATCAGC
>JBAXNF010000094.1:0-7123 GCA_037133935.1 bacterium | reverse complement strand
CTAAAGAATTGTCTGTACCCATGTTGAACCCCTCGCCCCAATAGGTGGCGCACCTCGTCTGACGATGCACCTTTTCCGACCCGACACTACAGTGAATGAAACATCTACGCGAAGGGGGACCAATGGCTGGTCGTTACGAAGGAAAAGTTGCTCTTATTACAGGAGGCGCAAGCGGTTTGGGTGAAGCCACTGCTCGCCTTCTTGTTGCCGAAGGCGGAAAAGTCATTATCGCCGACTACGGCGTTGAGCGTGGCGAAGCAGTTGCCAAGTCACTTGGCGACAAAGCAATCTTCGCTCAATGCGACGTCACCAAAGAAGCAGACGTTGCTGCAGCAGTCGATGCAGGCATCGCCAAATTTGGTCGCCTCGACAGTGCATTTGCTAACGCTGGCATCGTTGGCGTTGTTGGCCCCATTGCCGACACCCCAATGGACGACTTCGACAAGACCATGGCTGTTCTCGTGCGAGGCGTATTCGTTACGTTTAAACACGCTGCTCGTGGCATCATCGCTTCGGGCAACGGCGGTTGCATCATCGGTACCGCTTCGGTTGCCGGTGTTCAAGGTGGCCTTGGGCCACACGCATATGCAATGGCAAAGACAGGCGTTATTGGTTTGGCACGCAGTGCAGCATCTGAACTTGCTGCATTCAAAATTCGCGCCAACTCCATTGCTCCTGGGTCCATTCCCACCGGTATGACCGCCCACGTTATTGCTGGCGATCCAGATGACTTGAAGACCGCGTCAGAGCGCATCGGCAGCATGTCGCCACTTGGCCGTGCAGCACATGCCAACGACATTGCAGAAACTGCACTCTTCTTGTTCAGCGATGGCGGCAGCTACATCACCGGCCAAAACATCACTGTTGATGCTGGCCTCACCTCGGGTGCTGGCATGTCAGTCACATTCCAAAAAACAGGGATGATGGTTGCTCGCTAAGGCGAGCACAATGAGTAGGGTCGCTCGCTAAGAGTTTTTTAAAAACCATTCCACAAGCACACGTGTGGAATGGTCGAGTGTGGAGTCGAGCGATGTGTTTGCCATATGTGCAAGCACATCGCCGGCCAACACTTTGCCCAGTTCAACGCCCCACTGGTCGAAACTGTTCACGCCCCAAATGCAGCCCTGCACAAATGTTTTGTGCTCATAAAGTGCCACGAGTTGACCAAGCACACGTGGGCTTAACTCATTGAACACAATGGTGGTGCTGGGGCGATTGCCTGGAAACACTCGATGCTCCCCTTGCGCTGCAGAAATATCGGTTGGCGCTGGAGAGCCAAAGGCCAACGCCGATGCTTGCGCAAACATATTTGCCATGAGCTTTTGATGTTGCTCACGAACACTTTGCTCATGAAGCCCCACCGCAGTTGTTCGTGCAGCGCCAATGAAATCAACCGGAATCACATCGGTTCCTTGATGTAACAGTTGGAAAAATGCATGCTGGCCGTTGGTGCCGGGTTCCCCCCACACCACTGGTGAGGTTGCATGTTCCACCAATTTTCCATCGCGGTTTGCACGCTTGCCGTTGCTTTCCATTTCTAATTGCTGAAGATAAGCGGGGAATCGTGCAAGTTCTTGCAAGTAAGGAATGACAGCTTGTGATGCAGAGCCAAGAAAATTGCGATTCCAAATGCCAACGAGCGCCAACAAAACAGGAACGTTCTCTTGCAACTCAGCAGAGCAGAAGTGCTCGTCCATTTCACGCATACCAAGCAACATGTCACCGAAGTGCTGAGCACCTATGGAACACATGAGTGAAAAACCAATGGCCGAGCCAAGCGAGAAACGCCCGCCTACCCAGTCCCACATCGGAAAGATATTTTCCGTAGGAACACCAAATTGCACTGCTGCTTCAACATTTGCGGTGACCGCAAAATAGTGGCTCGACACCGAGGCAACACTCATTCCGTTCTGCAACCATTTCATTGCCGTGTGGGCATTTGCCATTGTTTCTTGCGTGGTGAAAGTTTTCGACGCAACGACAAAGGCAGTTTCATGCGGGTTTAAGTGCGCAAGAACGTGAGCCAGGTCTGTGGGGTCAACGTTCGACACGAAATGGGCTTGCACGCCGGTAACGCCATACGCACTCAACGCCCGCGTTGCCATTGCTGGCCCGAGGTCGCTTCCCCCAATGCCAATGTTTACAACATGCTTGATGGGCTTACCCGTAGCACCAGAATGTGCTCCGCTCGCAATGCGTTCAACTGCATGAGACATGCGCTGCAATGTTGTGTGAACTTCAGGAACAACATTTTTCCCGCTGACAACAACACTCTCGCTCGCAGGCATGCGCAGGGCAACATGCAATACCGGGCGACCTTCGGTGTTATTCATGGCCTCACCACTAAACATCTTGCTCCGTAGATTTTCCACGTCGGAGTGTTTGGCTAAAGCAACAAGCGCCTGTAGAGCAGCTGCATCTATTTTTTGACGTGAGAAGTCGACGAGAAGCTCTCCAGCCTGGAACATGAACGACTCGGTGCGCGTGGGGTTTTGCGAAAAAAGATTGCTGATCGCAACTTTTTCTAATGCATTTGCCGCTGCACCCACGTTGTTCCAAGCAGAACTCATACCCATACGCTAACTGCCCAAGGGCTGTATCTCGGTGAATAGCTCTATGGGATTTCCCTTTGTGCCACCGCGTATGTCTACTAAATCACCATTTTTTACTTGCGATAACCCCACCTGCGATGTACACAAAGCAACATACGACAACATGAGTGCACATTGGGGAGACTGTGAAAATCCTCGAACATTTTTAACAGAAGCATTGAAGCCCGCTTTCACTTCGGCCAAGCTAAGACTGCGTTCAGTTCGTTCGCTCAAGAGATCGACCAACGCAAGCACCGTGGCACGAATACCTTCTCGATACGACGAAGCCCAGTTCTTCAGCCCAAATTCAGCATCGCGAACATTGGTGAAATCATTCCCGTATCTTGCAACAAACCAATTTTCCGTTTCACTTTTTGCATTACTCAATGCACAAGCATCAGTGGCGAGCACAACTGGCTTGCTTGTTAATGAGTTCACCCATTTTGTAAAACCTGAACAACTTTCGCCAGCGACATCGGCAATCACTGCCGATGAGGTGACCCCGGCATCGCTGAGCAGTTCCACCACCTCATCACTTGTTGCATCGTCCGGAATAACAACTTCGGAAATATTTTCAACGCGCAGCCCCGACTTCACCAAGACCGGCCGCACAATTGATGCATAAATTGAATTTGATTCTTCGCTGCCGCTATGAACAACGCTGACGCTTTTGCTCTCACCGGCGAGTTCGCCCGTCGTCACAATTGCCAACGACAGCATTAACCCGGGCATTCCTGGCGTTATTGCCGTCATTTTTTGAGAAACCAGCACAGACACGCCAATGGGGTTCGCCACTACCACGGGAATGTCTTGAGATGCCTCTTCTAATGCAGCGCCAATATCTCCGACACCTTCATCGGTAGCCAAAATGGCGTACACCTTGTTTGTTGCAAACTCTTCAACACAGTCAGCCAGTGTTTTTTCTGGAGAAACTTTGCATTCCAGCAATGCGAGTGGCCTGCCACCCACACCTGCGCGTTGTACATTCACATATTTTGTAATTTCTTGCAGCACACTGGCTTGCGAGGAGCGCGTGAGCACCCCTAATGCCACAGGCTCCCCCGACGCTGCAGGAACTGTGCTTGTGGTGGAAGATGCAACGGGCGCGAGAGTTGTAGAGGGCGCAGTGCTGGTGGTGGCAGAAGACCCGGCTGACCCGCACGAGGTGGCGACCACCAGAAGTGCAACTAGACAATGGGTTCGCGCTCTGGGTCTTTTACAATTCACCACTCGTGTTTACACTATGACGACCGCCGAATTGCGGACTTTCACTAGGGGGAACATGAGCGCAGCACTTTCCGACCACGACGCCATTCGACAAGTTGCCGCCAGGTATGCACGCGGCGTAGACCGCCTTGACGGCGACCTCATGAAATCGGCATATTGGCCAGAAGCCACCGACGACCACGGCGTATTCGTGGGAAATGCAATGGCATTTTGCGACCGCGTGATTGACTCTCACCAACGCTTCACCGCCACCATGCACTGTTGCATGAACCATGCCATCGAAGTGAGCGGCACCAAAGGTTCAGGCGAAATTTACAACGTCACTTATGTGTTTCGCACCGACAATGGCGTTGACTTTCTCGACACCTGGTTTGGGCGCTATCTCGACCAATACGAAAATCGCAACGGCGAATGGCGCATCATTGAGCGTATCTGTGTGCACGAGAACACCACGAGCCAATCAATTGACGCACACATGCCCATTGACTCGGCCAAATTTCGCCACGGAAGTATTGACCGCGGAACCGCTACCCCACTTGGCTATTAGCCACGACCCACAAGGTCTAGTGCACCAAGAACTTGCATTTCAATAGCCGAGCGAGCGTCGAGTACTTCTTTCACAGCATCAATGCGGCCTTGGTCGCCACTGCGAAAGGCTGCACCCACTTCACTAGAAAGCAGTGAACTCACTTGGTGATACCACGCCAGCACATCTTCTAAGTGCAAGCTTTCTGGCTGGCCAATGGGCTTGCCAGTGAGTTCACCAATTTTTTCCGCCTCTTCATGCACCCATGCAATTTCATGTGCAGCGCGACGAGAGCAGCCCATGAGAATTTGATCAATTTGCTGCAACATAATTTTGGTGGTCTCGGTTTGCACTTCGCTCGCTACAACTGTGCGCAACTCTTCAGCAATACCAGCGAGCAATTGTTCGGTTGTTGGTCGTGAAAACATTTATTTTCCTCCATTTGCTGCAGCTGCAATTTTTTTCATCGGCTCAGAGAGTTGCCCCAGGAAATCGAGCCACATACTTTGACCAAAAAGCACCGAACTTAAGTTGAATACCGAGTTGAACAAATGATTTTCGCCCTTTGCCCAAGCAGCGCCACCCTTCATCAACTGCTCAACGGTGCCCACCACGCCCAGCACCAAGAAGTATGCAACAGTTGCCGGGTTCACTTGTAGTTCGTTGAGGCCTGTGAGCTCGCGATAGCGAGCACAAAACCCTTCAATGCCGTCGTCACCTAAAAGATCTGGTGGAGAGGCCTGCGATACCGCTTTGAAATATCCAATGTCTTCACGTGGGTCGCCAATGCCGGCAAGTTCCCAGTCGATGACTTCAATATGCCCGTCGGCGGTCACCATTACGTTGGCGCATTGGAAGTCGCCATGCATCAGCACCAGCGGTGCTGGTGGCGGGCGATGCGCATCGAGCCATTCGGCTACGTAATGAAACACAGGAAGCGACTCCACATGGTTGTTGCTCGCTACACGCCACGAGTTAATGCGCTTGGTCATATACGCATCCCAGCTTGCTGGGCGTTCCATGCTCGCTGGCAAAGCACTAATAGGAATGCTCTGATACGAAGCAATTGCTTCTGCAAGTCGAATATTCAAACCTTCAATGGAATTGTCAGCAGCAACATAAGGAAGAAACGAAGTCGAATGTGAAAAGTCCATCACAATTGCGCATGTTCCGAGGTCTTCACCCGTTGCATCGAAATACACCGCATGAGGAGTGCGCACGCCAGCGTCTCCCACCGTGCGCAACAGTTCGTACTCTTGCACTCGGCTTGTATACAACAAGCTCTTGTCGGCTGGTGGGTCGCCACGCAATACAAAAGTAGAAACAATGCCATCGTGTGCCACATCGGCCCGGGCTAACAAGCGGCTATAGCCGCCAGTCATCACTTCATATTTTTGAACAGAGATGTTTTTCCATGAGGGTTCAACCTTTTCAAAAAAGGCTTTTACCCGCTGTGGCATTTCCTCTAAATGAAGCACGATTCCCCCAATCGAAACTGTGGCTTTGTCAACACCAAGTTGGTGCGGTCATAACCCTCTTAGATAGTTGGCACTTCAACATGGCGACCAAACACGTTCGCCATGGTGTTCATCATTTCGCCCAAAGTTGCATATGCCTTTGAAGCCTCAATGAGAGTAGGCATGAGATTGACCGACGGATCGGCTGCCTCTTTTGCCAACTTTGCCAAGACAGCATCAACAGCGGCCTGATTACGGTCGTGCTTCACAACGTCGAGACGCTTCAGCTGACGAGCCTCATCTTCATTGGTGATTTGCAAAATATCGAGGCTGTCGTCTTCATTGCCTTCTTTGAATTTGCTCACACCAACAATGGTGCGACGCCCTTGGTTAAAAGCACGCTCAAGTTCATATGCCGAGTCGGCAATGCGACCCTGGAACCAGTTTTCTTCAATACCGCGAATACAACCTTCAAGAATTGAGCCTTCACCAAGTTTGTCGAGGTGAGCAAAAATCTCTTCTGCCTGACGTTCCATTTCATCGGTGAGTTCTTCAACAAACCACGAACCACCAAGTGGGTCGGCCACATGGGTGACGTTGGTTTCAAATGCAATTACTTGCTGTGTGCGCAATGCAATACGTGCGGTCTTCTCGGTCGGCAAAGCAAGTGCTTCGTCCATTGAGTTGGTGTGCAAGCTCTGCGTACCACCCAAAACACCAGCGAGAGCTTCAATTGCCGTACGCACAATGTTGACTTCTGGCTGCTGCGCAGTAAGCGACACGCCTGCAGTTTGCGTATGGAAACGCAATTGCATCGAGCGGTCGAGCTTGGCGCCGTAACGCTCTTTCAACCAACCTGCCCAAATGCGACGAGCAGCGCGGTACTTCGCAATTTCTTCAAAGAAGTCGATGTGTGCGTTGAAGAAGAACGACAAACGCGGCGCGAATGAGTCGATGGGCAAGCCAGCCTGCAACGCAAGTTCTACGTATGCAAAACCGTTGGCAATAGTAAATGCCAATTCCTCAGCGGCAGTAGAGCCCGCTTCGCGAATGTGGTAACCCGAAATCGAAATGGAGTGCCACTTCGGCATTTCCTCGGCAGTGAACGCAATGGTGTCGCGCACCAAGCGCATGCTTTGGCGTGGAGGGAACACAAATTCTTTTTGTGCTTGGTATTCCTTCAAGATGTCGTTCTGCAAGGTGCCGCCAACGCGGGCACGATTCACGCCAGCTTTTTCTGCCTGTGCAATGAACATGGCGAAAATAACAGCAGCTGGTGAGTTGATGGTCATTGAAGTGGTGATCTGTGCCAGGTCGATACC
>JBAXNF010000093.1:0-7319 GCA_037133935.1 bacterium | reverse complement strand
ATGCTGAATGGCATTGCTGTAGTGCCTGGTGCAGAAATTGTGACCACAGTTGGTCAAGGCGGCGTAGGTGCAACAAGTGGCCCAGATGTTGCTGCTGGTAATGGTTTTGATTCTTCTTTACTCATTGGTGAAACAGAAATTGTTGGTAACGGTGGAAATGGATTTTACGGCGGCAACGCAACCAACGGATTCAAAGGTGGCGATGCTGGTAAAACTGGTTACTCGAACTATTTCAGCGGACAAAAAATTGTTTATGGCGCAGGTGGCGGTGAGGCTACCGACACAACTGCCGCAACGGCGGCAACATCATCGGGAAATGGTGGCAGCACCGTAGCCGGCAACACTGCAGGCGGCGCAGGCGGTTCAGGTGTTGTTGTTATTCGCTATGCAACCGACCCGTTGAATGCATTCCCTGCATCTTTCGGAACTCCATTTGCCCGTTACGTAGCGGGCGATTATCAGTCTGAAGATTCTGCTCTCAAATCATGGGTCGACTCTTCAGGAAGTGGTCGTCATGCGGTTGATGTAACAGGAGCACCAAAAATTGAAGTAGGAACCAGCAATGGAGCAACAGGAAATATTGTTGCCGTTGCAGGTGGTGTAGAAGATGCCGTCACTTTCCCAAGTGATGTATTGCCACAGAAGTACACCTTGTTCCACGTATCGCGTTACGCCGGCGAAAATCAAGGTCGCATTGTTGCTGGTAGTACAGGCGACTGGTACTCAGGGTTTGTTGACGACAAAGATGGCGGCAAGGTAGGCGTTGCGAAGCATAACTCTGTCATGAAAGATGGTGGTGGCGAATCGCATCGCAACTGGTTGTTGTCGTCCGATCAGAATGCTGTGTATCGCGCTAATGGCGTGCAGGTCTCCACGAAGACAAATGGCATGTCATTTAGCGGTCCGCTCACTGTGAACGGCAGCAATGGTGGACCCAAGCGGGCATCCGATTGGCAAGTAGCCGAAGTTCTTGTTTACGAGGGCGAACTCACGTTGGCCCAAATTCAGCAGATGGAAAACTATTTTGCACGCACCTATGGGCTAAAAGGTAAAAATGCTGCTGGAGTCGACGTAGGAATCCTCAGCACGAAAGCTATTAAGGCAAAACAAAAAGATGAAAAATCTATTGATTTAACCTGGACGCCTCCAACCGATACCACCAACCTCGATGACTATGTCGTTGAATTCTCTACCGATAAAAAAACGTGGAAATTGTACGATCACACGCCAACTACCAATAACAAGATCACCGTTCTTGGCCTCGATGATGTTTCGGAATACGACTTCCGCGTCACTCCTAGTTATGCAGATGTCACCAACGAACAAACAGATGCTGGCGCAGAAGCAGTTGCTATTAAAACCATTGCTCGTGCTCCAACCGATGTGTCGGGTGTGCCTGGCGATAGCAAGGTGACGGTTTCATGGACTGCACCAACCGCAACAGGTAATACAGCAATCACTCGCTATGAAGTGAAGTACTCCACCTCTGTTGATGGCGAGTACATCACTTTTCCAGACAACACCATTGCCAAGAGCCCGGCCGTTGTCACAGGTCTCAAAAATGGCACTCCCTATTTCTTCAAAGTGGCAGCAGTGAACACGGCTGGCCCTGGAGACGACTCGGCGCCTTCCGATGCGGTTACGCCGCGCACTGTTCCTGGTGTACCTACCAATGTGAAGTCAACACCAGATGCCACAGGTGGTGTAGACGTCTCGTGGGGTGCTCCCACATTTGATGGCGGATCAGCCATTACTGCATACGTAGTGAAGTCATGCTTGGGCACACAATGCTCCACGCAAGAAACTGATGGCGTCACAAAAACACTGTCACTCATCGATTTAGAAATTGGCAAGGCATATACCTTCCAAGTAGCAGCAACAAACGCAGCTGGCACCGGGCCATATTCCGACAGCACAACGGCAACAACACCGCGCGTGAAGCCGGGTGCGCCAGTAGATGTAGTTGGCGAAGCTGGCAACGCAGAAGTTGCTCTCACATGGTCAGCACCTGAAGTTTCTGGTGGTTCTGGCATTACGAGTTACACAGTAGAAATTTGCAAGCCCGGCAAGCCCGATGCCATTTGCATCGTCAAATCTGGAGGTAACTCTGGAGAAATTGGAAAAACCTTTACTGGTCTCACCAATGGTGCTCCTTACACATTCCGCGTTGCGGCGACTAATGAAGCAGGCACTGGCGTATATTCACTTCCTTCCGAGCCAGTGACTCCGCGCACTGTTCCTGACGCACCTACAACACTCGTCGTTGCCCCAGATAACTCAGGAAACTTTGATGTTTCGTGGGTCGCACCAAAAGTTAATGGTGGAGCTGTACTCACCGATTACGTCATTGAATATCAAAAAGATGGTGGAGAGTGGACGAAATTTGTTCATGAAGCTTCTACGCAAACGTCAGCAACTCTAGAAAATCTCAATGTTGGAGCCGAATACCTTGTACGTGTTGCTGCGGTCAATATTGCAGGAGCAGGAGAGTTTACGACTACCACAACTGTGGTTATTCCACGTACCCCACCAGCCGCACCAACAAAAGTCGCTGGTGTACCGGGAAATCAACTTGTTGATCTCACATGGACCGCTCCGAAAAATAATGGCTCTGAAGTTTCCGACTACGTTGTTCGTTACTGCGTGGCAGAGGCCTGCACCATTTTTGAAGATGGTGAATCGGCCAAAGCGTTAGCACAAGTAAAAGAACTCACCAATGGCACCGAGTACACCTTCGCAGTTGCTGCAGTCAACGCCGCTGGTGTTGGTGCTTACTCATTGCCATCTGAAGGCATTACACCTCGCACGGTTCCTGGTGCGCCAACAGCAGTGAAAGCTGCTATTGACGATGAAGGAAATGTCATTGTTACATGGACGGCACCTACAGATAATGGTGGCGCCGACATTACCGATTACGTCGTTCAGTCGTGTACCGGAACCACTTGTGTGGTGTTCGACGACGGTGACGGCAATACGGTCTCTGCCGCAGTGACCGGTTTGAAGACAGGTGTGGCGCATACCTTTAAGGTTGCTGCAAAGAACATCGCTGGTGTTGGTGCATACTCGGTTGCCTCCGACGTTGCCGTTCCTCGCAAGATTCCTGGCATTGCGCAAAATGTGAAGGCAACTGCAGACAACTTGGGCAACATTGACCTTGTATGGGATCTTCCTGAATCTGATGGTGGTTCACCACTGACAGATTTCGTTGTTCAAGCATGTAAAGACACTTTGTGTGAAGTGGTAGCCGATGGTGTTTCACCGTTGGCGGTCGCGAAAATCAAGGGTCTCGAAATTGGTGTTTCATATACCTTTAAAGTTGCCGCAAAGAATGTTGCCGGCACAGGTGGATATTCCGATGAGTCAAATGCTGCAACACCACGGGTGGTGCCAGGTGCGCCTACCAATGTTGAAGCTGCAGCAAACGACGAAGGTGTTATTGCTCTCACATGGAGTGCTCCAGAATTCACGGGTGGGGCTCCATTGACTGGTTATGTTGTCCAAGCCTGCACCGGGCAAAACTGTGTTGAAGTTGCTCAAATCAATTCGGCCACTACCACATCGGCCTCAATCAACGATCTTGTTACAGGCACGCTGTACACCTTCAAAGTCGCCGCAAAGAACATTGCAGGTATTGGAGCGTATTCCGATACATCTAATGCCATTGCTCCACGCTCCCTTCCCGGAGCACCACGCAGTGTTGTGGCCGATGCCAACAACACCGGCGGCATTCGCGTTACCTGGGTTGCACCGCTTTCCAATGGCGGAATCGACATCACCGGTTACGAAATCCAGGCATGTATTGAGGGCAAATGCTCCGATGCTGCTACCTCTAATGGAGAAGAACTAGCCGTTGTTGTGGAGAAGTTGACACTCGGCAAGGCGTACGCCTTTACCGTTGCGGCAAAAAATACAATTGGACTCGGCGAATACTCGAGTCCTTCAAACGAAGTAACTCCTCGTACGCCGCCGCCAGCTCCAACAGCAGTTACAGCTGTAGTGAACAATGTGGGCGGGGTAGATGTTTCGTGGACAGCACCAGAACAAAACAATGGTGCGGCAATAACTGGTTACACAATTTCTGCCTGTGAAGATGCAGGACCAGTAGTTGAACCCTCGGAAACTAATCCAACTCCGATCACTATTATTGAAACGTGTAGTGATGTTGGGGTAACTAGCGCTTCGGTTACCAATCTTGCTGTCGGCAATCTTCGAGCCGGTCAGGCGTATACCTTTACTGTTGCTGCCATCAACATCGCGGGAATAGGAACCTATTCAGACCCATCAGGTGCAGTAACCCCTCGCGTCGTTCCCGACGCGCCTACAAACGTTGTAGCTGAAGTAGGAAATCGCGGTTTGGTTTCCGTTACTTGGGATGCACCCGTATTTAATGGTGGTGTACAAATTACTGACTATGTTGTCAATGTCTGCACCAGTGCTGGTTGCGTTGTTTACTCAGATATTGAATCGGAACTCGCTGTTGCCTCAGTGGCAAATCTCAACGTTGGTACGAGCTACACCTTCATTGTTGCTGCAGTGAATGCTGCCGGAACAGGTGCCTATTCAGATCCTTCTGCTGCAGTGACCCCGCGCACGTTGCCCCAACCACCCACAGGAGTAAAGGCAACACCGAACAACTCTGGTGGAATTGTGGCGACGTGGATTGCTCCCGCAAATAACGGCGGAGCATCGATTACCAGATACGACGTTCGCGCTTGCTTATCGGTAGTGCAACTTTGTGTCAATCCGGTAGCCGTTCAAAATGGTTCTGGCGACCTTCAGGTAGTTCTTGACGAAGATTTCACGCTAGGTAGTACGTATTACGTTGAAGTTTCGGCGGTTAACGTTGCAGGAAGTAGTGAATATTCCGACCCATCAAATGATGTCGTTGTTCGAAAGACTCCCGACGCTCCAACTGCTGTGAAAGCAGCGCCTAATAATGTAGGTGGAATTCAACTGTCATGGACCGTTCCACCATTTAGCGGTGCGGCAATTACCGACTACCTCGTACAGGCTTGCGTGTCTGGTAAGTGTGGGCCTGTTGAAGACGGCTTGAGCAGCAGCAATTCCGCAACAATTTCTGGCCTTACAGTAGGCACGAACTACACCTTCATTATTGCCGCACAAAACGTCGCTGGAATTGGTGCATATTCTGACCCTTCAAATAGCTCCATTCCCCGATTGTTGCCGGGTGCTCCTACGCAGGTGAGTGCTGTCGCAGACAAATTAGGAAATCTTGATGTTACATGGGCTACCCCAAGTGGGAATGGCGCAGCAATTACCGATTACATCATTCAGTCGTGCGCTGCAACAGTATGTACAACTTTTGAAGATGGAACTTCAGATGCACCATCTGTGCGGGTAACAAAGTTGCCACTCGGCGTTGCGGTTGCATTCATAGTTAAAGCAGTAAACGCCGCTGGCCCGGGTGGTTACTCTTCGCCCTCGACTGAAGCGGTGCCTGTCTCGCCACCAGGAGCTCCAACAAAAGTTGACGGCACACCAGGTAACACATTTGTGGATCTCACATGGACTGCACCTGACGTTACAGGTGGAGTCGCTATCAGTGGTTATGTCGTGCAGGTGTGTGCATCGGGATCGTGTGTTACAACAAATGCCACAAGTAATTCAGCAACAATTGCGGGGCTGAAAAACGGAACTCCCTATACGTTTACTGTTGCTGCAGTGAACAGCATTGGTACAGGTGTTGCATCCGATGCATCGCGTGACATTACGCCGCGAACAATTCCAGGTGCTCCTACGAAATTGGTGGCCACAGCCGACTTCGAGCGCAATAAATTCGTGGAATGGAAAAACCCGGCAGACAATGGCGGCGCATCTATTACTAGTTACCGCATGGAGTGGTGCATCGACGGCTTCGCTTGTGCAAACATCAACATTTATCAGGGAATGACTGGACCTGCCTACGCACCTGATCTGCAAGAAAATGCGTACACCTTCGGGGAGAACGCACCTAAAGTCCAAATTCTTAACAGCAATAATCAAGACACTTCCTTTAAGTATCGCGTATCTGTCAAGAACGAAGCCGGTTGGGGCCCATGGTCGCAACTGTCAAACGCTGTCATTGCGCGTAGTAGACCAAATGTGCCAAGCAATGTGGAGGCAACAGCAAACAATGTTGGTGGCATAGAGCTCAAATGGATCGCCCCATCTGCAAACAACGAAGCGATTACCGACTACGTCGTAAAGGCGTGTGCCGATAAAAAGTGTGGTGTTGTTGAAGATGGCAAAGATGTTTTCGCAACAAAAATAATTACTGGTCTCGAACTCGGCAAGGAATACACATTCACTGTTGCTGCAGTCAACCTCGCAGGTACAAGTGACGATTCCTCGCCTTCGAATGGGGCAACACCTCGCACAGTGCCAGCAGCACCAACGAACGTTGTTCCAACAATTGACAATGAAGGCCAAGTAGCGCTTACCTGGGATGCTCCTGAAAAAAAAGGTGGTAACGAAATTAGCGATTACGCAGTGCAGTCATGCATCGGCGATAAATGTACCCTAGTCAAGGATGAGGTCTCTAAAGAACGCAAAGCAACCGTCACTGGCCTCACCAATGGAATTGCTTACACATTCAAAGTTGCCGCAACTAATGCTGCTGGAACTGGTGCGTATTCAAAGGCATCGAGCAGCGTGACACCGCGCACGGTTCCTGGTGTTCCAAAATGGGTGAAGCTTACTTCGGGGAATACCGAAGTGATTCTTGAGTGGTCTGCCCCATTGAACGACGGTGGTAACGCAATTACCGATTATGCAGTGCAGTCATGCATCGGCGATAAATGTACCCCAGTCGACGATGGGGTCTCTAAAGAACCGAAAGCAACCGTCATTGGTCTCAACAATGGAATTGCTTACACATTCAAAGTTGCTGCAATTAATGCTGCAAAGAGCGGTGCGTATTCCGAGAAGTCTGCATTGGTAACTCCGCGCACGGTTCCTGGTGCACCGACTGTTAAGTCAGCTGAGCCCGATAACACGGGTGGTGTTGATGTGTCGTGGACTCCACCAACTGATGACGGTGGTAACGCGATATCTGATTACACCGTTCAGTCGTGTGAGGGTGCAAAGCCTTGTGCAACTTTTACTCGCCCAGCAACGACAAATACAACTGTTGCTGCCTCTTGTGCAGCCGGGGGTACGTGTCGTGTGGGTGATACGGGTCCTGGTGGCGGCAAAGTTTTCTATGTTGCACCCACGAGTTTTGTTTCTGCTGGTTCTGCTTGTGACACTAGATGTAAGTATTTGGAGGCTGCGCCGATTGGTTGGATTAAAGCCGCGACACCTGCCGGACAATTTAATTG
>JBAXNF010000092.1:0-7432 GCA_037133935.1 bacterium | reverse complement strand
ATTCCGAGGCGTTCAACGGCGTCAAGAACCATGAGGCTAGAAACATAAGTGGTGAGCTGAGCATTTCTGGTGTCTTTGAGTTCTTCAGCATCGGCATCGAGGAGGAGGCGCGCAACGTCTTTGCCAGATACCGCGGAGGCTTCTTCAACGAGTTCCCAACTGTCGTGATCGACCCAAGGGCGGCCCATACCTGGGCGCTGAGAGCCTTGGCCGGGGAATGTAAAAGCGAGCATTAGGGAGAGGTTAGACGTTCGGGAGGCAGTCGGCAGGATTCCCCGTATCGCCTTGTACGATGCAGGCTCGTAATTGGTTACTTGCCCGAGTGGCGGAATGGCAGACGCGGCGGACTCAAAATCCGTTGTTCGAAAGGACGTGTGGGTTCGACTCCCACCTCGGGCACGTTGTAGCGCAAGTATCCCATTTTGGGCGCCGTACGCATCTCTTGGGGCGATGCGGGTCGCGCAATCTCTACACTCTGAGTGTGGCTTCATTTTTTCTTGAACGGCGTCTGGCGCAATTGGGAAACAGGTTGCGTGTTGCCCGCGAGAAACTGCTCGTGGCGCAAGAACAGTGTTCCGCGATGGAAGAAGAAACGAACGATCAGGAATTGCGTTCTTTGGTCGCGGAAACTCCAGATGCTTCATATGAATACCGCCAAGCAAAGGCCCACAGCGATGCATTAGGCAGGTACTGCGAAGAATTACGGGGCAGTATTCAGGAATTGCAAGTGCGCCAAGATGAATTGCTCGACAAACTCTCAAAGAATCATCGTTAGGGCTGAGATTATGACAATTCGCATTGTTATTGCTGAAGACGAAGCCATCATTCGCCTCGACTTACGTGAAACCTTGATTGAAGAGGGCTATGAAGTTGTTGGCGAGGCGGCTAATGGCGATGATGCGATTGCTCTCATTAGAGAATTGCAGCCAGACCTAGCAATTCTCGATATCAAAATGCCAGGTCGCGACGGGGTGGAAGCAACCAAAATAATCAGCGCGGAAAAACTGTGTCCTGTTATTTTGGTAACGGCATTTAGTCAGAGAGAAATTATTGAGAGTGCGCGTGATGCAGGGGCATTGGCATACATTGTGAAACCCTTTCAAAGAACAGATCTCGTTCCGGCAATTGAAGTGGCTCTCGGTAGATTTCGGGAATTACAGCTACTCAACGCAGAAGTTGGAGCGTTGGAAGATCAGCTAGAAACGCGCAAGGTGCTCGACAAAGCCAAAGGGGTATTGGTGTCGCAATGGAAGATGACTGAAAATGATGCGTACCTTTATTTGCAAAGAACTGCCATGAGCACTCGGTGTAAAATGCGTGATGTCGCCGAGCGGGTCTTGGCCGGCGAAGTAGCGCTGTAGAAAGACGTACTTATGACACTCATGACCTTGGACGGCAATTCGCTGGCGTATCGTGCTTTTTTTGCACTACCCACCGACATGGCCACGGCGAGTGGGCAAGTAACTAACGCTGTCTTTGGGTTCGCATCAATGTTGTCTAACTTGTTGAAGGAACATCGCCCCGACGGAATCGTTGTCGTTTTCGACAGACCTGAGCCCACCTTTCGTCATCTAGCAGTTCCCGAGTACAAAGCTCAGCGAGAAGCAGCGCCCGACATATTGCGGCAACAGTTAGGTGTCATTCGCGAACTTCTCGATGCCCTCGGCGTTTATACAATCGATATGTCTGGTTTTGAAGGTGATGACCTCATTGCCACCATTGCTCGTCGCGGCAAAGAAGCAGGAAATGATGTGCTCATCGTTACTGGCGACCGCGACAGTTATCAATTGGTATGTGACCCTCACGTGCGGGTGTTGTATAACAAGCGTGGTGTGAGCGATTACGCCATCTACGACGAAGCGGGAATACTGGAGCGCACTGGTGTGCATCCCAATCGTTATGTGGAATATGCGGCTTTGCGCGGCGACCCAAGCGACAACCTCGAAGGCACGCCAGGTGTAGGAGAAAAGACCGCAGCAAAGTTGGTGAACTCACACGTGTCGCTCGTAGATATTTTCGATAATGCGAGTAAGCAAACGCCAAAACTTCGTGCCTCTCTTGAAGAAAGTCGCGATCGTGTGCTGCGCAATGCCTCCATCATGGTGTTGAGAGACGATCTTGACATCACCTTGTCTGAGACAGAGGTCATTCCCACCCCAAATATTGATCAGATCGATCGGCTACTTGATTTTTTAGAAATGCGAACAATGAAAAAGAGACTGCTCGAAGCATTCTCGCCCTGGGTCACCTCGAAATCTTCCGCTGGTGTATCAACAAAGGTCCTGCAAACCTCTGAGAGTGATGCTTCACTTTCCTCCGCGTCAACTGTTGTATTGAAAGACATGCTGAGCGATTCGTTCACTGCACTTGGGCAAGAGAATCTTTTGGGTATCTCGGCGGTGTGGAGGGACCTGAAAAAACATACAGACCTCATAGGAATTGTTGTTGCCACTGGGAGTATGTCCTGGCAGTACGACAGCGCATTGTTGGCGCAACTAACAAAGCAGTTGCATGGTTGCGTGGAAAATGGCGCATCAATAATTGCCTATGATGCAAAGCCGCTGCTACGAGCCCTGCTTGAGAAAGATATAGATCTTCAAGCAATTACTTTTGACGTAGCCATTGCTGGCTATCTCATCGACCCGGTCGAGGGCGCACATACTTTGAGTGGACTTTTGGAGCGCTACACGGAGCATGTGTTGCCGCAGGTGTCGTCGGTTATCGATTCTGGTCAGCTCGATTTTGGTGGTCTCGACGATTCACCAGACGCTTCTGTGTCGGTCGGGGAGTCTCAGGCGTGTCGTGTGTTATTCGAACCGTTGCGTTCTGCGCTGCACGCGTCAGGAATGTTGTCGTTGTATGAAGACATAGAACACCCTCTCATTCGTGTACTTGCAAAAATGGAAACTCTCGGTATTGGGGTGGACGTTGTCGCCCTGAGGAATATCAACAATGACCTCATTGGTCGGGCAAGTGCGCTCAGTGAAACGTTGCTGGCAGTGGTGGGGCGGCCCATCAATTTCAATTCACCTACGCAGTTACAAGAGGTGTTGTACAAAGATCGGCAGTTGACTCCAGGTAAGAAAATAAAAACCGGATTCAGTACCGATGCCGCAACTTTGGAGAAGCTCCGCGGGGAATGGCCAGAATTCATTAATCCACTTTTGGAATATCGCGAAGTAGAGAAATTACGAGGCACGTACGGGCAAGGACTGCTTGATGCTGTACAAAAAGATGAACGCATACATGCGACATTTCAGCAAGCCGTGGCGCGTACAGGGCGTCTAAGCAGCGAGAATCCGAATTTGCACAATATTCCGGTGCGTTCTGAATCAGGACGTGTCTTTCGCACAGCATTTGTCGCACGTGCTGGATGTGAATTAATGGTGGCTGACTACAACCAAATTGAGTTGCGTTGCATTGCCCACCTGGCAAATGACCCCGGTCTTATTCAGTCATTTATTGACGGAATAGACATTCACAACGCCACCGCTGCACGTGTGTTTAGTATTGACTCGCAGAAAGTCACTCACGATCAGCGTTCGCAAGCAAAAATGGTGTCTTACGGTCTCGCTTATGGCATGGAGGCCTACGGTTTGTCACAGCGCCTTGCTATCGGGGTAGAAGAAGCAACAGGAATACTCAATGCTTACTTTGATGCATTCCCCGCCGTGCGCCAGTACATGGACGACACGGTTGTTGAGGCACGCAAAAACGAAGGGACAGTCACCCTTTTCGGTCGTCGCAGGCCTATTCCTGAATTGAGAAGCGACAACTTCCGCGTGCGACAAGCCGGAGAACGCCAGGCAATGAACGCCGGTATTCAGGGTCTCGCTGCCGATATTTTCAAAGTTGCTTTGGTGAGAATTGACGAAGCTCTAGAAAACGGAAATTTTGAAAGTCGGCTTGTTCTTCAGGTACACGATGAAGTGATTGTTGAAGCACCTAGCGCGGAAAAAGAAGTAGTGAACGAACTCGTGCTCAACATCATGTGTCACGCCACTGAACTGAAAGTTCCTCTTGAAGTGAATTCGGCATGGGGTCATACGTGGTCTGAGGCCAAATAGATGACCGAGCATTGGTTTGAGCCCATCGCAGATCACTTGGGTTCCGCCTACCTGAGGTATTCCTTCACCAAGGGAACGCGCCAGGAAATTGATTTCATCATGTCTGAACTTCATCTCGTGCCCGGAATGCGGGTGCTTGATGTGGGCTGTGGGCCCGGTCGCCATGCCCTCGAGCTGGCACGGCGGGGTATTGAAGTGGTGGGAATTGATATCTCACAGACTTTTATTGATCTCGCTTCACAAGCCGCAGAAAGTGAAGGTTTGTCTGGTCTGGCGTCATTCAAAAGACATGATGCTCGTCTCATAGCGTTGCTCGAGGGCTCTCGTGGAGCCTTCAACGTGGTCATATGCCTGTGCCAAGGTGCGTTTGGCCTCATGCGTCAAAACAGTGAAGATGAGCTGGTGTTGAAGGGCATGGCTGAATCTTTAAAATACGATGGAACCCTTGTGCTGTCTGCCTTTAACGCCTACTTCGCGGTGAAATATCACACTGAGGCCCAGTTCGATGCCGATTCTGGAGTGTCATCGGAATTGACAGAAATTCGTAATCCACTGGGTGAAACCCGAGAAATTTCCTTACATACCGGTTGCTACACCCCGCGTGAACTGCGTCTGTTGTGTCGAGGGGCCGGTTTAGCCAACATTCGTGTTTCTAGTGCCGAACCGGGGGACTACGGGCATCAGCTTCCGAGCACTGAAACCGCGGAGTTTCTTGTTTTTGCTTCTCGGTGATAGGTTTTCCTAGTCCTATCCACGATCTCCGTCCCTTTTGAAAGCGAATTCCCCGTTGTCCGACACCACTATCTCTTCTGCTCCCTTTGGCACCTACGACGCAGAAGGTAACTACACCCCACGCCAAATCACTTCAAGCGACACATCTTTCGCCGATGCCATTGCAGGCACCATGGTGGAACTCAAAGATGGCCAGCTCGTTTCTGGAACAGTGGTCAAAATTGATCGCGATGAAGTGTTGCTGGAAATTGGGTACAAAACCGAAGGCGTTATACCTTCGCGTGAACTCTCTATTCGCAACGATGTCGACCCAAGTGAAATTGTTTCCCTTGGTGAGCGCATTGAAGCATTGGTATTAACCCTCGAAGACAAAGAGGGTCGTCTCTTGTTGTCCAAGAAGCGTGCTCAGTACGAGCGTGCCTGGGGCGACATTGAGAAAGTTAAAGAAGTCGACGGCATGGTTGAGGGTCTCGTTATTGAAGTCGTCAAGGGCGGTCTCATTGTCGACATCGGACTTCGTGGATTCTTGCCAGCGTCACTCGTTGAACTTCGTCGCGTTCGCGACCTTCAGCCGTACATGGGCAAGGTTTTGCAAGCGAAAATCATTGAACTCGACCGCAACCGCAACAACGTTGTGTTGTCGCGTCGTGGTTTCCTTGAAGAGACACAAAAAGAGCAGCGCGACGATTTCCTCGTGCATCTCAAGCCAGGCGAAATCCGTACCGGAATCGTGTCAAGCGTCGTTGCATTCGGTGCATTCGTCGACTTGGGCGGCATGGACGGACTCATCCACGTTTCAGAGCTCTCATGGAAGCACGTCGATCACCCAGGTTCGGTTGTTGCAATTGGCGACGAAGTAACCGTTCAGGTTCTCGACGTCGATATGAGCCGCGAGCGCATTAGCTTGTCGTTGAAGGCCACACAGCAAGATCCATGGCAAGAATTCGCTAGCTCACACGAAGTGGGTCAGCTTGTTTATGGTCGCGTAACAAAGCTCGTTCCATTTGGTGGTTTCGTTCAGGTAGGCGACGGCATCGAAGGTCTTGTTCACATCTCGGAAATGTCGGCTCACCATGTCGATTCACCCGAGCAAGTGGTTACACCGGGTGAAGAGTTGTGGGTCAAAATTATTGACCTCGATCTTGCTCGCCGACGCATCAGCATTTCCATCAAGCAGGCTGCCGAAGGCGGAGAACTTGCCGAAGAGTACCGCAGTCACTTTGAAGTGGATGAGCAAGGTAACTGGGTTGGTGGCGACGACGCAGAGCGCGAAGCAGCATGGGCCGACTACTACAAAGAGTACGGCGAGGGCGAAGCACCACCAGTTCCAGAAGCAGTAGCTGAAGTTGCCGTTGTGGTCGAAGAAATACCCGCCGCACCTGCCGAGTAATTTTTCAACAACATGATACTTGTGGGTCTGACCGGGGGAATTGGCTCCGGTAAGTCCACAGTGTCGCAGATGTTGTCTGAACGCGGAGCCATCATCGTCGATGCCGATGCGGTCGCCCGAGAATTACAGCAACCAGGAACCGACGTGTTGCGCCTGATGGCGGAAGCTTTTGGGTCTGAAATTTTGCTTCCCGATGGTTCGTTGAACCGGCAGGCCGTTGCCGACAAGGTCTTCGGTAATGCCGACGCCGTAAAGACGCTGAATGGAATAGTGCACCCAGCGATCGGCAAAGAAATGAATCGTCGCATTGAAGAGCAAAGAAGTACCAACAACGTGGTTGTACTCGATATCCCGTTGCTCTTTGAGAACCCGCGCGAGGGCTTGTGTGGGGTCATTGTTGTCGACGTGCCCGTTGAAATTGCTGTCAATCGACTGGTGAGTGCGCGTGGTATGACCATTGCAGATGCCGAGGCACGCGTATCTCGCCAAGCATCTCGAGAAGACCGTCGGTCAATTGCCGACAAAGTCATAGACAACTCCAAAGATGTTGAGTTTCTTCGTCAACAAGTCGATGATGTATGGGCTTGGATGCAACAACTTCCTGCAGCTGCACCAGACGCGGGCAAGCAAATACGTCCTAATGTGAAGAAATGACAGAGGCTCGGCACTCCTTCCAGGTCGTGTCTGATTATTCGCCTGCAGGCGATCAGCCTCGGGCCATTGCAGAACTCTCTGCGGGTATTGAACGAGGAGACAAGTTTCAAACTCTTTTAGGTATTACGGGTTCGGGCAAGTCGGCGACTATTGCATGGACCATTGAAAAAGTTCAACGTCCAACACTTATTCTTGCCCCCAACAAGAGTCTGGCTGCGCAGCTCACACAAGAAATGCGAGAGTTTTTTCCGCATAACCGTGTTGAATATTTTGTTAGCTATTACGACTACTACCAGCCCGAAGCATATATTGCATCAAGCGACACTTTCATAGAAAAAGACTCATCGGTCAACGATGAGATTGATCGCCTGAGGCACTCGGCCACAGCTGCTCTTCTCACACGGCGCGACACCATTGTGGTTGCGAGCGTGAGTTGCATTTACGGAATGGGTGACCCAGAGGAATATCGCGGACAGTTGCTCGAATTACATACAGGCGTCGACTACGACCAGCGCAGCATTTTGAAGCGCCTTGTTGAACTGCAATACGACAGAAACGACATTGCTTTGGGTCGAGGTAAATTTCGTGT
>JBAXNF010000091.1:0-7758 GCA_037133935.1 bacterium | reverse complement strand
CTTCATTGATGCCGCCCATGGCATTACCACTTCGTTGCATCTCACTTCAGAAGCTGTTTGCACAGGGTGCCAAGGCTCGGGTGCACGCACGGGCACTACACCTCAACCATGCTCGCAGTGTGGCGGTCGTGGTGCAGTCGATTCCAACCAAGGAGTGTTTTCCTTTTCTTCACCGTGTCCGCGGTGTCAAGGAAAAGGAACCACCATTGAATACCCATGTGGTTCATGTCGTGGGTCGGGCCGTGAACATCGTGCCCGAGAAGTAAAGGTACGTATTCCTACAGGAGTTGACAACGGTCAACGCATTCGTTTGAAGGGTCGTGGCGCACCTGGGCACAATGGCGGCCCTGCTGGCGACCTACTCGTGGAATGCAAAGTGATGCCGCACGCAACTTTTTCTCGCGACGGGGTGAACTTGCTCGTGCATGTTCCCGTTGAATACCACCAAGCAGTACTCGGCAGCGAAGTGTCGGTGCCCACGCTCGATGGCGCTTCTGTATTGCTGAAAATAAAAAGCGGCACACAGTCGGGCAGTAAACACAGAGTGAAGGGCCGCGGTATTGAAACAACCGCAAAAACGGGCGACCTCATTGTGACCATTGATGTTCACATACCTACAAAGGTGAGCAAAGAAGAGCGCGACATTATTGAACAACTCGCTGAATTACACAACACGAGCGACAAGGTGAAATAACAATGGCAACGCGGCGTGCAGATGGTGTTCCAGTGGAAACGGTCTACGTCATTTCTGTTGCTGCAGAACTTGCTGGTGTGCACCCACAAACGTTGCGTATTTACGAACGCCGTGGGCTCGTTACGCCTGGTCGAACCTCTGGTGGTAACAGGCGTTATAGCGAGGCAGACATTGCTCGCTTAAAGCGCGTTGCTGAACTTGCTGCTGAAGGTATGAACCTTGAAGGCATTCGCCACGTAATGCAACTTGAAGATGAAATTGCGCAGTTGCGTGCACTCGTTGTGCAACTTCAAGAGCAACTTACTGGCAGAACCTCAACTGAAGTATTGCGCGGCGAACTTGTGCCACTGCGCCAAGCAGTTGCCGTGTTTCGTGAACGTCCGAGCATTTTCAACAAGGACAGGTACTAACAGTGGCAATTGACCCAAAGAAGTGGACTGCCAAAACTCAAGAGGCCGTTGCAGCAACTCTCGACGATGCTCGCGGGCGTAGTAACCCAGCAATTACACCCGACCATTTGATGTCGGCCTTGTTGCGTCAAGACGGCACCATTGTTCCTGGTATTTTGCAAAAACTTGGAGTTGCACCTTTGATGCTGTGCAATAAGGCCGATGAGGCCGTGAGTAAGTTGCCACATGCATACGGCGGCGAAGAACCGCGCATGAACCGTGAGCTCAGCAATGTTTTTGAAAACGCCGACAAAGTGCGTACCGATCTTCATGACGACTACGTGTCGGTGGAGCATTTGCTCCTTGCCATGAATCAGCGTGTGGGTATTGGCAGTGATGAAATGTTGATTGCCCTGCGCGAAGTACGTGGTTCGCATCGTGTGACGTCACAAAACCCCGAAGAACAGTTTCAAGCGTTAGAGAAATACGGACTCGACCTCACAGCGCGGGCCCGCGAAGGAAAAATTGACCCTGTCATTGGTCGCGACGAAGAAATTCGCCGTGTCATTCAAGTGCTTTCTCGGCGCACCAAAAATAACCCTGTGCTCATTGGCGAACCAGGTGTTGGTAAAACCGCAATTGTTGAAGGTCTAGCGCGCCGTATTGCCGATGGCGACGTACCTGAAGGTTTGAAACACAAGCGCCTCATTTCACTCGACATTGCCTCAATGGTTGCTGGTGCGAAATACCGCGGCGAGTTTGAAGAACGTTTGAAAGCCGTGTTGAAAGAAATTATTGATGCGCAAGGTGATGTCATTACTTTCGTCGATGAAATGCACACGTTGGTAGGTGCTGGCGGTGCAGAAGGCGCAGTGGACGCCGGGAACATGATTAAGCCCATGTTGGCGCGTGGTGAACTGCGCATGATTGGCGCCACCACGCTCGATGAATTTCGCAAGCATGTGGAAAAAGACGCGGCACTCGAACGTCGGTTCCAACAGGTGTATGTGGGTGAACCAAGTGTGGAAGACACCATTGCCATTTTGCGCGGTCTGAAAGAACGCTATGAAGTGCACCATGGTGTGCGTATTCAAGACAGCGCACTGGTGAGTGCTGCAGTTTTGTCGAACCGTTATCTCACCAACCGTTTCTTGCCCGATAAAGCAATTGACCTTGTTGATGAAGCAGCAAGCAAGTTGCGTATTGAAATCGATTCGCTTCCCACAGAAATTGACGTGGTTGACCGCCGTATTTTGCAATTAGAAATTGAACGCGTTGCACTTGACAAAGAAACTGACACGGCATCGCGTGAGCGCCTTGAATCAATTAACGAAGAACTCGACCGATTGCAAAAGCAGACCGATGAAATGAAAGTGCATTGGAATGCAGAGAAAGAAGCCATCGCTGCTATTCGCACTTTGAAAGAAGAACTTGAAGCGTTGCGTTCTATTGTTGAACGCGAGACCGATTTAGCCAAAGCAGCAGAAATTAGTTACGGCCGCATTCCCGAAATTGAGCGCCGCATTACTGGCGCAACAGAGCATCTCAATACTTTGCAACTGGGTAACCGTATGTTGAAAGAAGAAGTAGACGCCGAAGATATAGCCGAAGTAGTAGGTAAGTGGACGGGTGTCCCCATGAGCCGACTTCTTGAAGGCGAAATGAGCAAATTGATGTTGCTAGAAGGCCTGCTGCATAACCGGGTCATTGGGCAAGATGCTGCGGTGGCTGCAGTTGCCAACGCAGTACGTCGTAGTCGTGCTGGTTTGTCTGACCCGAACCGGCCCATTGGTTCATTCATGTTCTTGGGGCCAACTGGTGTGGGTAAAACTGAACTCGCTCGCGCGCTCGCAGAGTTTCTTTTCGATGACGAGCGTGCCATGGTGCGCATCGACATGGCGGAGTACATGGAGAAGTTTTCTGTGAGCCGGCTCGTGGGAGCTCCTCCGGGGTATGTGGGTTATGAAGAAGGTGGGCAACTTACCGAAGCAGTGCGCCGCCGCCCGTACAGCGTGGTGCTGCTTGATGAAATTGAAAAAGCTCACCCTGAAGTGTTCAATATTTTGCTGCAAGTGCTCGACGATGGTCGCCTCACCGATGGCCAGGGCCGCACTGTTAACTTCACCAACGTGGTGCTCATTATGACGAGCAACTTGCAGGGCGACCCGCTCGACTTTTTCCGACCCGAGTTCATTAATCGCGTCGACGATATTGTGCGTTTCCGCTCACTCACTCAAGACGACCTCGGTGCCATTGTCGACATTCAGTTGCAACACCTCATTGCTCGCATGGCCGACCGTCGCATTACTTTGGCAGTCACTCCCGAAGCACGTTTGCTGCTTGCCGAAAAGGGATACGACCCCAGTTATGGTGCGCGCCCTTTGAAGCGACTCATTCAGCGTGAAATTGCCGACAAGGCTGCGGTATTCATACTTGAAGGAAAAGCAGTTGAAGATTCCACCGTGTTGGTTACTGCGAATAACGGCGAACTCGATGTGCAACTCTATGAGAGCTTATAAAAATTTAGCCGAGAGCAATTTTTACAGCTGCAGAAACACGTGAGCCATCGGCACCAGTGCCAACACGTTCACGAACTGCTTTCACCACAACACCCATTGCCTTGCCGCCAGTTGCTCCTGCAGCAGCAGCTTTAGCTGCCTCTTCTTGCACAATGGCATTCAGCTCATCGTCACTCATTGCCGCGGGAAGATAACGCTCGATGATGGCGTACTCAGAGCGCTCTTTTGCAGCGGCTTCGTTGCGATCGTTCTCGGCATAAATTTGTGCGGCTTCAGTGCGCTTTTTTCCTTCTGCAAGAAGTACTGCCATTACTTGCTCATCAGACAGCACAACTGCTTCATTGCCAGCAACTTCAGCATTCATTACTGCAGCAATAACCATGCGCAAGGTAGACACCGTTGCTTCATCGCGTGCCTTCATGGCAGTGGTGAGGTCTGCTTTCAATGTTTCTTTTAATGAACTCATGAATGATCTCCCGTAGTGAATCGACGAGTAATGGCGTTGGCGTGTGCAGGAAAACCTTCGTGCTTGGCCAACGTAATAATGGAAGGCGCCATGCGGCGTAGGGCCGCTTCGTTGGAACGAGCAATAGCAGTGCGCTTTAAAAATGCTTCTGCAGTAATGCCCGAAGAAACATGTGCAAAGCCACTGGTGGGCAACGATGCAGGGCACCCAATAAGGAAGTTGGCTGCGCAAAATGGCGTGTGTTGCCCAATGAGAATTTCACCAGCATTCACGAGTTGGTCGACAAGTGCATCAACAACATTTTCGTCAACTGCTACTTGCAAATGCTCTGGTGCATATTGGTTGGCAACTTCTGCAGCCTCACTGAGTGATGACACAAAGACCACTCCACCATTTGGCCCAAGCGACGCACGAGCGGCTGTTGCGCGTTGTTCAGGGAGTGCGGCAAGTTGAATAACAAGTTCAGCATCAACTTGTGCAGCTAGTTCTGTAGAAGTAGTAACAAACACCACCGATGAGTCGGTGCCGTGTTCGGCTTCAATAAGAAGGTCTGCAGCAACACGCACAGGGTCGGCAGTGTGGTCGGCAATGAGCAGGCTTTCGGTGGGGCCGAGCAACATCATGGTTGCTACGCCGTGGCGCTGCATTTCCACTTGAGCACACGTAACGGCCGGGCTACCAGGGCCAACAATTTTGCGTACGGGCGAAATGCTCTCAGTTCCGAAACCGAGCGCGGCAATTCCGGCTGGCCCATTGGCGCGATACACGCGAGTGATGCCAAGGAGGCGACACACCACAAGCACTGCAGGGTCAACGGCGCCATTGGCCCCTGGCGCTGGCGGCACGAGAAGAGCAATGTCTTTCACCCCAGCAACAACGGCAGGAACACCAAGTTGGTACGCCACCGAGGGGTACGAGGCCTTGCCACTGGGAACAAAAAGCCCAACCGATGAAATAGGAGTGATCTTTTCCCCGGCAAAGAGACCCGGCTCAAGTTCAATGCTCCAAGCACTTGCCCGCTCCATGAGGTGTTCGTTAAAGGCGCGCAAGTGTGAAATGGCATCAATGAGGGCACTTTCCAGTGCAGGGTCAACAGTTGCAGCAGCTATTTCCTCGGGGGAAATGGCAAGTTGAGCCGGCGACAGCGTGACACCATCGAAAGTGGCAAGAGCCCGACACACCGCTTCGTCGCCATTTTGGCGCACATCTTCCACAATGGCGCCAATTGAACTACGTAAGGCGGGGTCGAAAATATCGCTGAGCCCTCGGGCGCATAACTGTGCACGCTCAGAGGCAGACATGTTGGCCCATGTGAGTGGGCGCAAAATACGGAGGTGTGAAGCAGATGCCACGTCACAAACCTATCGCCAGAGAGGTACCTAGGCGCTAGCCTTTATCTACGTTCCCCACGATCAGGAGCGTTACATGCCCGTCACAGTTGTAGTTGGTACTCAATGGGGGGACGAAGGCAAGGCCAAAATCATTGACCTCTTGTCTCGTGACCATTCTTATGTTGCCCGATACCAAGGCGGTCACAACGCTGGCCACACCGTGGTGGTGGGTGAAGAGAAGTATGCGCTGCAACTCATTCCAAGCGGTGTGTTGTATAACCATGTAACGCCAGTCATTGGCAACGGTGTTGTGGTCGACATGCCCACACTGTTTTCTGAAATCGACAAGCTCGAGTCGCGTGGCGTTTCATGTGCACGCTTGAAAGTGTCAAGCCAGTCACATCTCATTTTTCCGTGGCACCAATTGCACGACGCGTTGGCAGAAGTAAAGCGTGGCGACGACAAAATTGGCACCACACTCAAAGGCATTGGGCCGGCATATGCCGACAAGGCGCGTCGTGTTGGCATTCGCGCTGGGGCCGTGCTCGACCCCGCATCATTTGCCGCACAAGTACGCCAACGGGCAATAGATGAAAGTGCTGTTCTTGTTGCCCTTGGTGGGCAAGGAGTCGATGTCGACGCAGTTGTTGCACAGTTCGCCACCCTCGGTGCGCGACTTGCGCCTTATATATGTGACACCGTGAACGAACTACACGAAGCACTCGATGCCAAAAAGCAATTGTTGTTAGAAGGCGCTCAGGCAACCTTCCTCGATATTGACCATGGCACGTACCCTTTCGTGACATCTTCAAACCCCGTCGCCAGTGGCGCATGCGCTGGTACTGGCATTGGCCCGCGCGATATTTCTCGTGTGGTTGGCATTGCCAAGGCGTACACCACACGCGTGGGCTCTGGCCCGTTCCCCACTGAACTTGCCGATGCAAGTGGCGCTCCCGATGCACTGGGGCAAGCGCTCATCACTATTGGCCACGAGTTCGGCACAGTGACGGGTCGCCAGCGCCGTACAGGTTGGCTCGACCTCGTGATGTTGCGTCACGCGGTGCGGCTGAACTCATTGACCGAAATTGCACTCACCAAACTCGACGTGCTCGACACCTTCGATGAAGTGAAGGTGTGCGTGAGCTATACCTTGAATAGTGAAACATTGCGTGGCTACCCCGACCGGGCAGAAGTATTGGCACAAGTAGTGCCGGTGTACGAAACCATTCCTGGCTGGAAAACTTCGCTGCGTGAATGCAAAACCTACGACAGCCTTCATGCCAATGCGCGTGCACTGGTTGAACTCGTTGAAAAAATTGTTGGTGTTCCGGTCACCATGGTGGGCACTGGCCCCGAGCGTGATGATTGTGTTGTTCGCTCATGATTGAGCGCTATGCACTTCCAGCAGTAGCAAATATTTTTGGCGACGCTGCACGCATGCAGCGCTGGGTAGAAATTGAACTTCTTGCCACTGAAGCACAAGAACAATTGGGCGCAGTACCACAAGGCATTGCTGCTCAGTGTCGTGAACTTGCTCCCGTGGTCGACCAAGCATTTGTTGATGCGGTTGCTGAACGCGAACGCATTACCAACCACGATGTGGCTGCTTTTGTTGACGTATTACAAGAAAGCATTGGCTTCCCTGCCGGGTCGTACATTCACCACGGCCTCACCAGCACCGATGTTGTCGACACCGGCTGGTGTTGGGCACTGCGCGATGCCATGCTTATCATCCTCGATGAAATGACTGAACTGCTTGCGGTTACTTCTTCGCTAGCTCATGAACACCGCGACACCCTCATGATTGGGCGAACACATGGCATTCATGCCGAGCCCACCACCTTTGGTGTGAAAGTTGCCTTGTGGACTCTGCAACTGCGTCGTGACGAAGAGCGTTTACGTAATGCACTTGATGGTATTGCAGTGTGCAAAATGTCGGGGGCCGTAGGTACATATTCCAACATCGACCCGTCGGTAGAAGAGTACGTAGGTAATGCATTAAACCTCACTCCTACACCAGCAACACAAGTGGTTGCTCGCGACCGCCATGCCGAATACATGTGGGCATGTGCATCGCTTGGCACCACCATTGAAAGCATTGCGGTGGAGCTGCGTCACCTGCAGCGCACAGAAGTGAACGAAGTGCGCGAAGGGTTTACCAAGGGCCAAAAAGGCAGCAGTGCAATGCCGCACAAGCGCAACCCTATTTCTGCTGAAACGCTCAGTGGTTTGTCGCGAGTATTACGTGGCAACTTACAAGTTGCTCTTCAAGATGTACCGCTATGGCACGAGCGCGACATTTCGCATTCTTCTGCCGAGCGCATTGTGTTACCCGACTCTTCAATGCTCGCCTATTACA
>JBAXNF010000090.1:0-8013 GCA_037133935.1 bacterium | reverse complement strand
TCACGATTCCGACAAATCTTGAGAAAAAAATAATGATTTGCATGATTTATTATTTACAACGAAATATTTTGGAGAAATCGTTGTACTTCCATTCACCATTGATATTTATGCTCTCCGTCCGTTGTTGCAGTGGCTATGTGCAGAGTGGCTTGATGACAAAGACGGGATGATCTATAGCAAATTGGTCTCTGGGCTCCAAACAAAGACTGGTGAAGAAAATATTGCGTTGTGGAATCTTTCTCGGTTGGTGCGAAAGTCAAACTGGTTGAAAGCGCTTGCTTTCGAAAACCATATTGATGACCCATTAGCGCTACTTCAGAACCATGAAGATGGCCGTGCGTTCGCGCCTGAGTTTCAGACGTTTCTTGTGAAGTATGGTCACCGTGGCGGAGCAGAGCGAGATGCGTATCACCCTCGCTGGCATCACCAGCCTGGTCTGATCTTCGAAGCCATGCGGCCGATGCTTGACATAGAAGATCATGAGTCACCAGAGGCGCATGAAGTAAAACTTCGTGAACAAATGCTAGTGACACGTGGTGCGATGGAGGAGAAGCTTTCGGGCGGTGCTTTCGGTCCTTCGCAGGTTGCATTCTTCAAATGGTTTGTAGATCTAGTGCAGGACTATTTCTATTATCGAGATTTCGAGCGTTTTTATAATGACAAAACCATGTCGCGTTCCCGAGATCTTTATGCACATATTGCGCGACGGTTCTCTGCAAAGGGTCTGCTTGAAATTGATGAGGATATTTTCTTTTTAGGTAGACAAGAGATGCTTCTTGCCGATCGTGGTGATCTCACCGCGGGTCAAGTTGCGGTTCGAGTGAGATCTCGTCGTCGAACCTTTGAAAAATACTCAGATCGTGAACCTCCGAAATACATCCGTGGTTGGGAATTCTTCGACGACGATGCTGTTGATGCCGATGGTGCGCTTGTGGGAATTGCAGCAAGTTCCGGCCGCGCTACCGGGCGCGCACGGGTATGTCGAAAATTATCGGAGATTGCAAAGGTCAAGCGTGGTGACATTCTTATTACTGTTGCTACCGACCCAGGATGGACCACCGTTTTCTCGATTATCGGCGGACTTGTTGTAGAGACAGGTGGAGTAGTAGCCCATGCCGTCATGATTTCCCGTGAGTATGGCTTGCCCTGCGTTTCTAACCTCGGTCGGGCATGTGACCTCATACCCGATGGGGCATTGATTACTGTCGACGGTTCTACTGGTCACGTCATGATTCTTGAGGATCCTGTAAGCGACTCGTGATAGCCCATTCTTATTTACTTTGATTGTGTTGAGCGAGAACATTGCGAGTCGTGGTGCAGCAAGTTGTCTGAATGAACTAAAACCCATGGCCCTGACGTGAAACATCGGTTCAATACTGTTAGGCTCCGTATATAAACAAAGTCTAACTACAAATTATAAGTAACCCGTTGCTTGTAAAGATTGGTGTAACCATGTTGTCTATTCGGGCAAAAAGAATCGCGCTCATATTCGTTGGAGTAGTTGCCATTGCATCATGCGGAGGTTCTTCAACAAGTACGCCTGACTCACCAACAACGCTCTATAAGAAGAATGCTTCACTCCTCACAGCAAAGAAGCAATACACAGGTGTTTTTTCCTCTTCTGAATATGAAGGAGACACAACAAAGGATTACAGCAATGCGCGCTTTCGGAGCGGAGATCAATTTGCTTTCAGCTTTGTCATGGATTTAGCAACAGTTGATGCCAGCGAAGTGGTCGCAGAAGCAACGGATTTACGCTATCTAAAAACAGACTTTCGTAGCGCCTTTAGTAATTTCAAGTTGAGAAGTCTTGATGGAAATCTTGGAACCGCAGATATTTCAAAGATTAAATGGTCAAAATGTCCGCCCAAAGTCGAAGTTAGGAAGTCGTTTAGACCAGTAATCCAATCATCCAAGACCACAACTGTAGAAATGTTTCGAATTACTTTTTTCGAGGAGGCCGCTAATACTGTTGCATCAAGTAGTTGTAGCTCTGACGTTAATCTGATGTCGTCAACATCTTCGCTGATAGTGATGTTCTATAACTTTTCTGAAAGTAGTACTGGGACAAGTTGGGAATTACCTAACAGTTCGCGGCCTATGTTAAAAGACGTTTTGCCAAATGGTTTCGATGCTTTTGGCGTAGATCGAAATATTAGAGCATATGTATATTTTCGCGATGGGGTCGAATCCCGTTATCGCTTTCTGAACGCTAAGTCCCTGAGCTCAAAAGTTGTTAAGGATTATTCTCCATTTGCTTTAGTGGCAACAGCCGATGCGGCTGGAGTTTCTGCGCAATGGAGCCGTTCTGTAGATCTAGGCCCTGATGACGCGGCAACACATGTTGTAGAGATGTCAAAAGATAATTTTGCAACGGTGTCGGAAACGAAGTTGATTTCGCAAGATGCAAATATGACCGCACTTTTGCCGAGCTGTGAGATTGATCCGAATAACACCATGAAACTGGGAACTAAGCTTTCTCTGAGAGTGAAGGCACTTGATTTAGACGGGCTCGCCAGTACTTATACCGACTCTGTTGTTATAACCAAGTCACTAGACAACCTGGTTTGTCCAACAGCAACTCTGAGCGCACCTATTGAAGTGCAGGCCAAACTCGACATCCCAACGCGGCAGTACACGGTGCAGTGGAATGCGGTTATAGATGCCGGCGATATTGATTTGACGTATTGCATAGAAACTTCGAACAATTCATTTGAAACCAAAAATGAAGACAATAAGTTTTGTGTGGGCGACGCTACCCAGAGCACTCTGGACTGGAAAGGCCAAGATTCGCTCGCCTTCCGAGTTGTTGCAGTGAGCGCCAACGGTGTTGTGTCTCAGCCTTCCGACATTGCAGTGGTAAAACTGCCAGACCCACAACCGGTATCAAATGTTGTGGCGACCCAGGTGCAAGATGGTTTGCAATTGTCATGGAATGCCGCAAAACAAACTGGCGGTCTCTCGAATGCTTCACATCTTGTGAAGTGGGGTCTTCTTGCTGGCGAGAAGCGCGCCCCTGAGTCAGGTGGCTTTGCGTTGGGCGATGTGACTACACACGTGATTTCGCGGGTTGACTGGGAAAAGATTGCATTGCCTGGGTCAAAGATCTGGGTTGATGTTTCGAGTTGTACTGAAGCTGCATGTGCAAAACCTGTATCGGCATCCTTCGCTTTTCCTGAAACTGAAGTAAAAGACTTGCCATCAGAGACCGTTGTTGACTCAACAGTTCCAGCAGTTTCGGAAACTACATTGGTCGCAGAAACAACCGTTCCTTCGAAGCAGGCTTCGGTTACGACAATTCCTACGGTTGATGCAGCGTATGACTCGTTTTGTTACGTGGTAGGCAACACTCGCAGATGTGGCCTGTACGTCGTTGTTCTAAAGAGCTAGTGCAACCCGTACGATAAATTTGTAGGGCGAATTCGTCTTGCACTTTTTGAAGTTCCCTTGCAGTAGCCCGTGGCTATGAACCCAGTCCCTTTCAGATCCCTTGTTTCCAATGGTCCACGGCTCGCATTGGTTCGGTCTGGCTCACGTTTATACGGGTATATGTTCGTAGATATGGGACTATTGGGTAAAAAGCCAAAAGATCTGACTGGCGCAGACCTTAGCGCGGCACATCTGGAAGGTGCAGACCTGAGATGGGCAAACATGAAGCAAGCAATCTTGAGTTGGTCAGACCTGACCGGCGCACAATTGGAAGGCGCTGATATGAAGGGTGCGCGTTTGGAAGCTGCAGACCTTCGAGCAGCAAACCTGCGCTTCACAAACATGGAAGGTGCAGACCTGACCGGTGCAGACCTGAAGGGCGCACACATGGAATCTGTAGTTCTGAGTGAGGCAGATCTGAGTGATGCAGACATGAATGGCGCACACATGGAAGCTGCAGACCTGCGGGCAGCAGATCTCAGTTGGGCAGACCTGAGATGGGCAAACATGAAGCAAGCAATCTTGAGCAGAGCAGATCTGACCGGCGCAGACCTGACCGGTACAGACATGAAGGGCGCGCACTTGGAATCTGCAGACTTGCGGGCTGCAAACCTGCGCCGAACAAACCTCGAAGCTGCAGACCTGCGGGCTGCAAACCTGACCGGCGCAGACATGAGATGGGCAAACCTGACCGGAGCAAATCTGACGGATGCAGACATGTCCTTTGCAAAATTAGACAACGTGAAATGGCCTGAAGGCTGGAAGCTGTTGCGTGACGATAAGTAATAGATGTGGTGAAGTAAATCTTTACTTCAGAACTTGCGAAACTCGGCGCACAACTTTTGATTTACCAACCCCGCAGGTGATGGTCAAAGAAGCTGTTTTGCCTGCGGCCAACTTCAACTTCGAACGCAATGTTGAAGTGGTAAGAGAAGTGCTGACGAGCCCTTTGGAGCTGCTTTTCACCGACCTCACCAAGGTGATGTTGTTAGTGCCAGATTTTCCGGTAATGGAGCATGTTGCTTTAAGGGCATTAGAGATCGTGAAAGATAACTTCTTGTCTGTTGCTGAAGTCTTTGATTTAAACCGCAGAGATAACGATGACTTTGGTTTGGCGACAGTTCCTGCAAGTTTCAACACGGGCAACTTGTAGCGAGCGCCCGAAGAAGCAGCTAACACTGTGCTGTCGGCTTCGAAGGGCATGTCGATGAGCAATGCAGGCAATATGCGCACATCGGTTTGAATACCAGATCCGCTGGCTCCGGCGAAGGTGTTTGTTCCACCGGTGACTGTAATTTCCGAAGTGACGGTGTAACTCACGCAAATGACCTTTGTGTATCCGTCTTTACAATTCCATGCAACATTTGCCTGTGTCTTTGGTAAGTCGCCGAAGTTTTGTGCAATGGTTCCAGATAGTTCACCGGTGCTACCGAAAGTGAGTTTCCAAGTACAACTGCGAGTACCGCTGAAACCAAGCGACCATGGCCATGCTTTAGTCGCTGGAAGAACCATCGCGTTTCCCTCGGGGTTCGCTGTGGGAATGGTCATTGTGTAAACGAAGGTGGTGTCCATTTTGAACTCGGTGGTGCACGTGGTGGCAAATGAACCTGCACCAAACTTTGTTGAAGTCACAGGAAACGTTGCATCGGTATTGCTTTCTTTGGAAGTGAAAGGGAAATTGCAGTTCTGCTTCGCAGGATTTGTTGGTGCCCAAGTAGCTCGTGGATTGGAGTTTCTCCACTCAGATACCTGGCGAGAAATCTCGTCCATGCGATTTTCAAAATAGCTTCGATTGAAGTCTGTCGTGGTGCCCGCTGGGATGGAGGTGCATTTAAATGTTGCACCGTTAAGAGTGACGGCTTCGTCGTAGCCCTCGTCTTTACGGGTAAGAACAACATCGCACAGATTGACAAATGCTTCGTCGACGGTGGTTGTGGTTGCACCAGTTACTGTGGTGCTGCATCCAGCCACAACTGGAGTCGCAATAGTTGTAGTCGTGGTTGTTGTGGCACCAGTGGAGTCGGGAGGGGCTGATGCGTTCGAGCTGAGCGTTGACACCGCAATGACACCAGTGACGGCTAGTAGGGCAGTAGCGAACTTCTTTGCTGACATGACGTCTCCTATACGAGGTGGTTCAAGTGGTAACCAACGGTAACGCTAACGCAGGAGGGGGAGAGACCTCAACGCTTCACTATTCGTCAATAATGTCGGGAAGATTTTCGCCAGGCGCATGCACGGGGAGTGATTGCGCGACTAGAAGTATGGCTTCAGCCAGTTTCTGTTCGCTGAAAAGTTTTGTCGTGCTATCGAGCACCGATTGAGACAAAGTCACGTCACTTTGCCAACGCAATTCGTAGCGGCGTTGAAGCGCATCGACACAAAATACGAGCGAAGCACCTGAGTTTTTACGTGCAATGTGTGTTGCTCGTTCTGCATGATATTTGCCCAGTCGAGCGACAACCACAACGATTTGGTGGCCTGTTGCTGCTTCGGCATCTTTGATGGCGCCTGCCACTTGAGGTTTTTGTTGAAGCCACCAGTTCGCAGCTTCTTTTCTTTTACGTGACATTTCTTTGATTCCACCTCTCGATATTCACCACGAGCCCGATGCCCCGCCACCTGAGAAGCCACCGCCCCCGCCGCCAGAGAACCCGCCTCCGCGTCCATTAGAGCCATTTCGAATCGCCGTTGCGGCCACGAAGAGGACGTTGCTGGCTACATTGCCAAAGCCCTGTTTGCGGCCGCGAATAATAAACATCACTGCCAGCAAGAGGAAGAATGCAATGAAAAAGATCCTGGAGAGAAAGCTTCCACCGGTACTTGCTGTGTTGGCATCAATCGCCACCGTTTCACCAGGGGCAGCAGAGAGTTCACTTGTGATTGCTGAGGCACCATCGAGCGCAGCGGCGTCGGGTTTCCCGGCTTTTAGCTGAGGGGCAATGATGGCATCGATAATGCGACCCGCTTCAACGTCGGTGAGCTCACCTTCTATGCCACTACCAGTTTCGATGCGAAGTGTGCGATCGTCGAATGCAATGACAAGGAGAACGCCATCGTCTCGTGTTTTATCTCCGAGTTCCCACTTGCGGGCAACGTCGATGCTGAAGTCTTCGATTGATTGATTGCCAGTTGAGGAAACGGTGAGAATGGCAACCTGTGGTCCAGATGTCTGACGAAAACTCTCTAGTGACTGGTTGAGAGCTGACTCAACATTTGCGGAAAGAATATTTGCGCTATCAACAACAGGTGCAGAAAACTGAGGAATATCAGTTGCGGCAGCTACCAGTTGCCCCGTAGCACAGACTGTAAAAACCGTGGCACTAAGCGCCGTAATGATGTGGCGAAACCTCATGATCCGGAAGGCGTGAGGTCTACCTTGGGAGCAGTTTGGCTAGCCGCGTCGGCGACATATAGGGCCCGCTTCTCGAAGCCGAAGATTCCGGAGATCATGGAGCGTGGGAAGGTGCGAATAGCCCTGTTGAACGCTGTAGTGAACTCGTTGTAGTCGCGTCGTGATTGCGCCACTCGATTTTCGGTGCCTTCAAGTTGCACTTGTAGGTCACGCACATTTTGCGTGCTGGTAAGTGTGGGGTAGTTCTCAACAACAACTAAGAGGCGACTGAGGGCCGACTCGACTTGAGATGCGGCTGCAATCTTGTCGTTAGAAGAAGTGGCACCCGCATACTTTGAGCGAGCCTCGGCAAGTGCGGTGAAGATGGTGCGCTCTTGAGTCATTGCGCCTTCTACAGCGGAAACAAGGTTAGGTATGAGGTCGAAGCGGCGCTGTAATTGAACTTCAAGGTCGGCACTTGCTTGGTCGACGCGAGTTTCTTTGTTGACGAGACCGTTATAAGAGGTCATAACAGCCAACAAGATGACGACAACCGCAGCCACAGCCCCGATCTGTTGTTTGCGCTTTTTGGTCAAATTGATGGAATTGAGTGAAGTCGAAGCCATGGCTGAACAGTAACGCATGAAAAGGACCATTGAGGACCACCTACCTGAAAACTTTTCTCCTCGGGGAGAGCCGTATTATTCATTTCGTATGGCATTTGTGCCGCGAGGAAAGAAACAGGCGGATTCTCATGTTTAAAGTTCGTTCACTTGCTGGAGGGGTAGTCGTCTTGGCTCTCTGCCTCGGATTTACAACTAGTTGTGGGTCTTCTGATTCTGCCCGTACAAAGAATGCAGCGTTAGTTGCGGGTACATCGTGTGCCAAATTAGGACGAGTAACGACTATCGATCAACAGCGAGTTGTATGTGCCAATACTTCTTCAGGGTCAAAGTGGTACGGAGTGAATAAGGCAAGTGGAACCCCAGTGAAGTGCTCCTCCCTTGGTGAATTACGTCGCCGGGCAAACACCATTTGGGTATGCGGAAAAGATGGCAAGAAAATCATTTGGAAAGCTACGTTGCCGTTGCCGGTGATTGCAGCTGGCATCGCTACTACTGTGCCGGGGGCTACTGCACCTGCAACACCCCAATCATTAGAATCGACCTCCCCAAATGCCGGGCTCCCTTCTAATGACGTGCTCACTAACACAGGTTTGACTGATGAATCTTTGGAAACTGCTGTTTTGGTTG
>JBAXNF010000089.1:0-8079 GCA_037133935.1 bacterium | reverse complement strand
AGTTCGTCAGCGCATTGTTCAATGGGCGGGTCGCCGATGGTTTTCTAAACCGCAGGTCGCATGTTCGATTCATGCCGGGAGCGCTCAAGTGGTGAGGCAAAAGTCGCAGTCGACGCGGGTGGGAGGCAGTTAGGTTTCACACCGATGCGCAAAGTATTCGGACCTGTACTCATTCTTGCCATCATTGGTTCGCTTGCTTTTGTGCAGCGCACAGTGCTGGTTGACATTTGGGATCGGCTATTTGCATTGCCACGCTTTTCCCTACTTCCTTTGTTGGGGGCCGCAATAGTGATGACACTTGCCAGAGGTGCGTTTCTTGCTGCATGCTCTCCAGGGGTCACACTGCGACAAGCGGTGATGACCGATCAGTCAGCACTTGCGGCGGGTTATGGAATTGCATTGGGTGGTGGGCTAGTAGGCACCGGAATGCGCATTCATATGTTCACACGGTGGGGAATAGCGCATATTTCCATTGCGTCATCCATCATTGCAACTGCAGTAGTGCCGTCCTTTTCCACGTGGGGTCTGCCAGTGGTGCTTCTCGCCATTCCTGTCATCACAGGAACAGCAACTTCTCCGCAGGCTTTAGCTGTGCTGGTTGGCGTGCCAATTATTTTGTTCTCACTTATTTTCTGGTGGATGGCATTGCGATCCGCAAAGCTTTTCTTACTCGTCGGAAGGTTCTCTGCTTGGTTGAGAGCATTTTTGCTGCGCAAAATTTCACAGCGGTTTAGTCGTACTCGAGCAGTTGTAGAGCGCACCCAGCCACTTGCATTTTCTGCAGAAATGCGTGTGGGGCTTATTGAGTTATTACGCAAAAGGTGGCTGGTCATCTTTGCAACGTCTGTGGGAACTTTGGCGGCGGGGTTTATATGCCTGTGGACCTCCGCAGCGGTCTTTGAGGTACAGGGTCTTTCTCTCTGGGAAGCTCTCGTGGCGTTTTCGCTTGTGCGCGTGGTGATTGCACTGTCACCAATACCTGGTGGCACTGGGCTTGCGGAACTGGGGTTAATTGCGTTGCTGGAAAGGGCAGGGGTAAGCACCCTTGAGGCAACTGGAGCAACGCTTCTTTATCGCTTTCTCACGTGGTTTTTGCCCATAGGGGTGGGGTCGCTCATGTGGTGGCGCTACAGCCGCAATGAACAACACTGAAGCGACTGAGCTACTTAGTCACCTCGTGTATTCGTTTCATGCTGGAAACTATTTCCTCTATATGACGTATGTACTCGTCGATGAGCGTATTGTGGTGAGTAGGGAGCCGTTGGCTACTCATTGAAGCATGTTGGCTTGAGTGGCAACTTGTGGATGTTGATACACAAGGAGATCCACATGAGCCAAAAGTTGAAGTTTTCATTGGGTGCCGCATTCCTGTCGTTATCGGTTCTCGCAATGAGCGACATTGCGCCTGTTCATGCATATCCCGTAAGTGGCGCGAACTTCCCATCATGTGGAACTGATGCCACAGCTGAGTATTGCATTCAACAGTTTGCATTCACTCCAACTGGTGGAGTGCTTCGTGAAGTTACTCCTTCGAATTTTGCATTGGGCAATCTGGATTCTGCAGGAAACAAGGAAGTCAATGTTGTTGCCTCGTTGAGTGCTGGATATGCCGGCACCTCTTCGACACCGCAGCAAGATGGTGTTTTGGCGAGCCTCAGCTTGAACTTTTATGATCCACTTTCCACAACGCTCTCTACTTCAACCAATACCGGATTACGAGACGGGCTCTACACCGTTGTAATTCGCACAGGAGACTTTGACCCTTCCTCCATGATGTTGATTGGTGCATATGACTCGTACACGGTTGTGAAAGGTGCCGATGGCTTCTTCACCATTACTTTGACAGCTCGACCAATCCCTTGGGCTGCTGTCGTGCAATTGAATGGAAATGACAGTGTGTTTCAGGCATGCAAAGCAAGTCAGTGGACTACTAACTGTGAAGCAAACATGGCTAACCAGAAATATATTCTTGCAACTTTCAACATGATGGACACCGCCATCATGCGCGAAGCCGCCCGTGGAAGTTGGGTATCAACGAGTGCGTCGACAATTCAAGTAGCCGCATCCACCAGCAGCCTTCAATACAATTTCACGGTTGAAGGTCCTCACTATGTGCCAGCCGACTTTGGTGTACCAGGACTAGCGCAAGAAAATGGGAAATCGTTAAACCCGGCATTCTTTAAGATGTACGTGCCTTTCGCGATGATGGCGGTATCAATGTCGCAGGCCGGAGGTGCTGTTTCCGCTGCAGATGTCGCAACGTTGATGGCGAACCCTTCAAGTGTTTTGACGGGAACAATTTTTGAGAAAACTGGCACGGCTGCTGCAGTAGAGGTTCCACAAATACTCACCTTCACTGCTGCGCCTGGTGGGGCAATTGTTGACTTCAATCTGAAGCATTTCTCTGCTCCGAATCCAAGTTTAAAAATAAAAGCTCCAGCGGCGAAAAAGACCTTGGCAATTGCCAAAACTTCTTCGTTCACTACACTTGCAACTTTGGCAAAGCTGACCAAAGCGAAAACTTCAAAAGTTTCTGCAGTTGTGGCAGTTTCCTCGAACAAAGTTTGCCAAGTAGTGAAAACTTCCGTGAAGGGCTTGAAGGCAGGGTCATGCAAAGTGACTGTTACCGTGACCACTGCAAAGGGTAAGAAAACCTCTCAAACAATTACGTTGAAAGTTTCTAAGTAGCCACAGCTGAAATGGCGACTATTTCGCCATTTGACCACCATCAACAGGAATAATTGCACCGGTTATTACGCGAGCATTATCTGACGCTAAAAAGAGAACCATGTCGGTAATATCTTGAGAAGTGCAGCGCCACTTGCTTCCTGGCATGTTTCCTTGCGCTGAGAATGTTTCAAATGCTTCCATTGGGGGCATGTCCATTGCACCTGAAAGTCCTTGCACCATTCCCGACCCTCTGCCAGCGCCTGGTTCAATGGTGCCTGGGCATACGGCATTGACGTTGATATTGAATTCGCTGAGTTCCATTGCCCATGCCGACGTAAGGCCAACAACGCCGTGCTTCGCTGCTACGTAGTGCGACAACATGGCGTGACCTGAGCCAACGACGGCAGAAGCGATATTGATAATTTTTCCCGACTCTTCTCCGTTGAGATAACGGCCGATCATGGGGCCAACTGTGTATTTGGCAACGTGCATTGCACCCTTTAAGTTCGTGTCAATGACGGCGTTCATAATATCGGAACGCATGTCGTGGATGGTGTCGAGAGCAGCAACGCCGGCATTGTTCACCACAATGTCAATTTGACCAAGGCGGCCGATGACTTCATCGATGGCTTTCTTCACCGCAAGTTCGTCGCGAAGGTCGGCAACAACTCCCACGGCTTGGCGGCCACAAGATTCAATTTCTTTAACGGTCTCGGCAATCATTGCCGCTGTGGAGAGTGGGTAAATGTTGTTGATGTCGTGGTCAATGTCGAGCACGGCTACATCGCAACCCGCGGCGGCAAATGCGCGAGCGTGGTTTGCTCCTTGGCCTTTTCCGCCTCCTGTGATAAGTACTCGTTTACCTGCTAAGCCGCGAAGTTCTGATGACATGTTTCCCCCTGAAGTAATGCTTGGGGAAATAGTAGTAGTTATTGAGAAGGCCAAATTTCAGCCGTTCAGAATTACCGAATATCGCTCCCGCGCTCAATTCGCTTTTCTTCTTCGAGATCGCGAAGAAGATCGTGGCCAGCAAAAATTCCTTTGAGCACCCTCTGTGCTGCCGGGGGAACAACCACCTGTCCTTTGGGGCGAATTTTTTGAGGCATATTGAGACGGTAGTACACAGGTATAACTTCTGGCGAGACAATTTCTCTCATACCGACCCAGTGCTACTGACTACACTGTTTACAAGTTCCACCTTGGGGGTCACATGTCGCAAGTAGCAAAGCCAGAACGAGTTCACAGCAACATGCGCGGAGTGCGCTACGGAGAAGTGCTTGCAGTTTTCTTACGCGAAGAAGGTCTAGTGGCCGAGGTATTTGGAACGCAGCTCATTAACGATTGCCCACAAGACTTGTGGGACACATTGAACGCCGATGACATTGCCAAAGAGATGGGCGCAGTGTTTGTAAAGCTGAATGGCCCGCGGTATTGGTGTCTTGATGCGTTTGGTTCAAAGGTTGCTGTAGTCGAGCCAGTCTTTCGTGACTTCAACGGCCTCACCATGCGGCGCATCGCAACGGTGGAATTGGGTAATGACCCATCACCAAAGTTTTATGCAGAACGCCACGTGAATAGAGGGGCAGTGTTTTTCTTTGATGCTGGTTCTGAAGTGCATGAACTGGTGAACCCCGATGGTCTTGCATACATCATGCAGGCGTACTGCGTGGCTGTTGACCCGGCGCTGAATGCGAGCAACCTCAAAGATGTTGGTGCGCGGTTGAAGATGCCAGAAGGCTGGAGTTTCCGTACACGCATTCTTGACGAAGAGATTGTGGTCGATACATCAGGAACCAGAGCAACGGTGTTGCAAGATGAGTTGGAGAACAGCTACACCTTGCCGGTGTAACGCTTTTTACATACTTAAAATGTTGCCCGCTTGTGGCGGCACGGTTCCATTAATAAGTGCGTTGTACACACGTTCAACCTCTGTGGGGCCTTGCGCATATTGAATGGTGCTGAATGTGCGGGCATCGTTAATGAAAATATTAAGAGCGGTATTGAGGCGTTCGTTGATGACCTCACGGCCCCATTCTTTGCCACGTTTCACTAACTGACCAGGGGCAAAAAAGAACTGTGGCTTCGGGCCAAGAATATTGGTGGAAGATGCCGACTTATCCCAATGCGTTGCGCCAATACTCATGGAGTATTTCAACTCGGCATCAAAATGTTCGTGAATGCGACCAACAACAAGGGTGTTGCCGGCCATGTCGACTACAACACTTGCTTTGTTCGTGGGCAAGGTTTCAATGTCGTCGTACGAAAGAACCTGATCATAAAGGCCTGTTGACTCAACAAATGCTTTGTTGCTCGCAGAAGTGAGCCCAACTGAGGTGATGTTGGATCGCAGTTTCAAACAGTGCGCAAGGGCGAGAGATGTTTTACTGGAAGCACTAGTAACAATGACTTGCGTTGCATCGTAAAAGTTTTTGTCGGCAAGGAAATCGTCGGCAAGGTACGACGTGAGAAAGAGCCCGCGGTAAATGAGAACGGCATCTTCGTTCCAAATGACTTGAGCATCGGTGCTTGCTGGTTCTATCTTGTCGAAAGACCTGTATGCCATGGCATGTTTTTCGCGATGTGGTGCGTTATCTGTAAAACCTGTACGAGATGGTTGTGCATCGACAACATGAACATCGCCAACGGGGAAGAAGCCGAAGTAACGGCCGCCCACTGCAATATCGGGATGCGCAGAAGCGGTTACTACGCCATAGCCCATTGCAGGAAGCCTGCCCCAACCTTCTTCAGCGGGGTAGAAGCCCCAATAGTCGAGAAAGTCGCCGCTCAGTGCGTAGCTGATGTTGTTTGAGGTGAGCGCGAAACGTTCAATATGCATGACTACTTGCCCAGGAGTTGGGTTAGTGGAAGCACCGCCGATGTTGATACGGAATTTGCGAATATCGCTGCGATCAATTTCTAAAAACATCAGAAAATTAGCGTGTGGTGAAGGCGTCGAGGGTAACGCGAACTGCCATGACGTAAGACGTACCAGGTTCTGCATCGGCAACACGTGCGGCAATGGCAGGAACTTCATCGGCCGACTGCACAGGAATGAACTGCACGGTGTCCCACATGCGGCCGTCACTGACGATGGTTCCTTCTGCAGCAAAGTTCACTGCTTCGGGAAGTGCAGCAAAGGCTGCATCGCGTTGTGGTGTTTGACGAACAATCATTGCAACAGTGCGCAGCTCAAGTGATGGGGCGGGGCGTTCGCGTGTGTCGATAGAAGTATCTTCTGGGCGGCAGCACACAATGACGGTGCGTTGCATGCCCGCATTTTTGTGCACGTGCTTCTCGCTGAAGTCTTTGCGCGCTTGCATGTCAATAAATGACTTGCGTGTTGCATAGCGAACCACGGCAATGCGGTCCCAATCTTCGCTGCCCAAAAAGTTTCCGGTGACCTCGCCAATGAACACCATGTCGGCACCAATTTTATTGAGCACCGATGCAGGGTTGTATTTGTCGTCGGCTTCGCGACCGCTAATGGCAGCAGCTTCAGTATCTGTGCTGTCGTACTGTGCGACCTCGTGGTATTTCATGAGGTTCACCATGTAGATGGGGCCGTCTTTTTCAGGCGCGCAAGTGGCAAGAGAAAAGCCATATTCCTTGTTGATTTTTCCGTACGCGTGTTTCAGTCGATCTGAATCGGACATGTGGCCCCCTGTGCTTGTTACTCAAGAGTAGCCACTTCATGCCTATGGCGAAAATGCGTCGGTAGGCTTGCCGCGAGGTCAGTGAGAGGTTCCCGGCTGGAGCCACTTACTGGCCTTTTTGTTGGGCCGTTTTATGAGGCACGAGAACCCAAAATCGGGCACGGGTGGCTAATGTCGCCTAGGTGAAAAACAACATTCGGGTCGGGCTTCTTGCCTACGGAGCAATTGGTCACGAGCACAATGTGGCGGTACAGGGAACAACGGGTCTCGAGCTCACGGCGGTATGCGATATGAACCCCGAGCGGGTGACGGCAGCATTAGAGCTCTCCCCCAATGCTGCGCCTTTCAGCGACGCCACTGCAATGTTGGATTCAGGTCTCATCGACCTCGTTGTGGTGTCTACTCCTCCGAACAGTCACTACGCCTGGGCGAAAGAAGCTTTGTCGCGAGGTATTCATGTGGTGCTGGAAAAGCCGATGGCATTGTTGGCCTCTGAATGCGATGAATTAATGGAAATTGCGGCAGCGAAGAAGTTGTTGCTGGTGGTGTATCAAAACAGAAGGTACGACGCCGACTTTGTGGCAATGCGCGACGTCATTTGCTCGGGTGAAATTGGCGAGGTCTACCACTACGACAGTTTTGTGGGTGGGTATTCGCGTCCGTGCGACTATTGGCATTCGAATGCTGAAGTTTCTGGTGGCGCTATTTTCGACTGGGGTAGCCACTTCCTCGATCAAATTCTCAACATCATTCCTGACGATGTAGACCATGTGAGTGGTCAAAACCACAAACGTGTGTGGACACACGCAACTAACGCCGACCATGCACATGTAACGGTCACCTTTGCTAGTGGCAAGCAAGCAACGTTTGTGCACTCCGACCTTGCCGCTGCACGTAAGCCGAAATTTTATGTTCTTGGTACCAAAGGTTCCTTGGTAGGCAATTGGAACCCTGCAGGTGAACCAGCAGTTGCCGACCTACCAGCGCTGCTGACCGTGCATCATGAAGACGGAACGGTGCGAGAGGTTGCAGTAGCAGAACCCGACACCTTGGCTTTTCATCGCTCCATTGTTGAATACCTGAACAACGGCACGCCGATGGAAGTAAACGCAGTCCAGTCGCGCAATGTGGTGGCCATTATGCAGGCTGCTGAAGAGTCGGCACGGCGTAACGCGCTACCCGTGGTGCCCCAATTGCGTAAGTTGTAACTATGACAGTGCGCTGGGGCTTTCTTGGTGCGGGGTTCGTAGCAAGTAGGGGAATGGCGCCTGCAGTACATGCTGCTCAATATGCAACATTATTCGGTGTGGCGAGCCGCGATGCCGAGCGCTCGGCGCAACTAGAGCCCGAGCATGTTTATGGTTCTTATGAAGAGCTTCTTGCCGACTCACGTGTGCAAGGCGTGTATATCAGCCTGACAAATAGCCAACACTTGGAGTGGGTAGAAAAGTCATTACGTGCGGGCAAGCATGTGCTGTGTGAAAAACCACTCGGGCTCAATGCGGCAGAGGTGCGCTCAATGTTTACAACAGCTAGTGACTGCGGTGTGATGCTTGTGGAAGCAGTGTGGGCCCAGTGGCACCCGCGCTTTCAACGCCTTGTTGAAGTTGTGCGTAGTGGGGCAATAGGTGATGTTGAAGCAATTACTTCACGATTTACGTTTATGTCTGACATGACCAACAACTACCGCCTCAACCCGCAAATGGGCGGAGGCGCACTTCTTGATGTGGGGTGTTACCAAGTGCATGCTTGGGCA
>JBAXNF010000088.1:0-8098 GCA_037133935.1 bacterium | reverse complement strand
GTATGAAAATCTGGGGATGGGCAATTTGCCTGTGTGTATCGCTAAAACACACCTCAGTATTTCGGCAGACCCCACCTTGAAGGGGGCTCCAACTGGTCATATTTTGCGTGTGCGTGAAGTGCGAGCCTCGGTGGGGGCAGGCTTTGTGTACCCCATTTGCGGCGATATGAACACAATGCCGGGTCTTGGCTCAGCACCGGCTGCAGAAAGTATTGATCTTGACGACGAGGGCAATGTCGTCGGGCTGTTCTAGTCTTTTCACATGGCCATTCTCGACACCAACCCATCGCAGGCTTTTGCGAACGACCGCAAGCACGTATTTCACTCGTGGTCGGCACAAAGCACTTTGAACCCATTGGTGGTTGCAGGCGGCGAAGGTGCGTGGTTTTGGGACGAGACTGGGCGCAAGTACCTCGACTTTTCAAGTCAACTCGTCAATGTCAATATTGGTCACCAGCATCCAAAACTCATTGCGGCAATTAAAGAATATGCAGACCACTTGTGCACCGTTTCGCCCATACATGCCAACGATGCACGCAGCGAAGCAGCGCGACTCATTTGTGAACTCGCCCCTGGCGATTTGAACATGGTGTTTTTCACCAACGGTGGGGCAGAGGCAACGGAAAATGCAATGCGTATGGCGCGAGTTCACACGGGTCGTCACAAAGTGCTCTCTACATATCGCAGTTACCACGGCGGAACTGCTGCAGCAATTCAGATGACGGGCGACCCACGACGTTGGGGAAGCGAGCCATCAACGACGGGCATCATTAAATTCTGGGGGCCATACCCGTATCGCTCGCAGTTCTATTCACAAAGTGACATTGATGAAAGCGAGCGCGCGCTTCAGCATCTTGAAGACGTCATTATGGTGGAAGGCGCAAACAATATTGCTGCCATTGTTTTGGAAAGTGTTGTAGGAACCAACGGTATTTTGGTTCCGCCTCCTGGTTACTTGCAGGGTGTGCGCGACATTTGTGACCGCACTGGCATTGTGATGATTTGTGATGAAGTGATGTCGGGTTTTGGTCGATGCGGTGAATGGTTTGCTGTTGACCATTGGAATGTTGCCCCCGATCTTATTTGTTTTGCGAAAGGCGTGAACTCGGGCTACTTGCCTTTGGGCGGAGTCATTATTTCCGATCGCATTTCGGAAACTTTCCGCCAGAAGCCATACCCCGGTGGTCTTACCTACAGTGGTCACCCGCTTGCGTGCGCATCGGCAATTGCATCCATCAATATTTTCAAAGAAGAAAAAATTGTTGAGCACGCCCGACACTTGGGTGCAGACATCATTGGGCCAGAACTCGAAAAGTTAAAAGCAAAACACCCAAGTGTGGGAGATGTTCGTGGCTTGGGTGTGTTTTGGGCAATTGAACTTGTGCGTGACCGCGAAACACGTGAGCCGCTAGTTCCGTTTAATGCATCGGGCCCTGCTGCACAACCAATGGCCGATTTAGCAGCAGCGTGCAAGGCAAAGAACTTGTGGCCATTTACGCACTTCAATCGTTTGCACGTGGTTCCACCACTTGTCATTTCCGATCAAGAAATGCGCGATGGCTTAGCCATTATTGATGAGGCACTTGATGTTGCCGATGCGTTTTACAACGGCAAATAACCAGGGCTTAGCGATTCTGCGGGAACCCAAGATCAACAGTTGACGTGCGCGGGTCTGGCCAGCGCGAGGTAACTACTTTGGAACGGGTATAGAAGTTGACGCCTTCTGGGCCGTACATGTTCTGGTCACCAAAGAGGCTCGATTTCCAACCACCAAATGAGTAGTACGACACAGGTACAGGCACCGGCACGTTGATGCCTACCATGCCCACATTGATGTCGAACTGGAACTGACGAGCAGCGCCGCCATCGCGAGTGAAAATTGCCGTGCCGTTGCCGTAAGGGTTGTTGTTAATGAGCTCAACACCTTCGTCGTAGCTCTTCACGCGAACGACCGATAATACTGGGCCAAAAATTTCGTCGTCGTAGCATTTCATGCCAGGTGCAACATTGTCGATGAGGCTTGGCTTTAAGTAAAAACCCTGAGCAGGAACATCGGTGCGGCCATCGACAACAAGCTTTGCGCCTTCTTGAGTAGCGCTGGCAATGTAGGAAGCTACTTTGTCGCGATGCTCGGCGGTAATGAGCGGGCCCATTTCGCTCGTTGGCTCGTTACCAGCCCCCACCTTGATGTTGGGAATGCGCTCTTCAATTTTGGAAATAAGTGCATCGGCAATGGAATCGTGTGCAAGCAACACGGAAATAGCCATGCAACGTTCGCCAGCAGAACCATAAGCGGCGCTTACTGCAGCATCGGCAGCCATGTTGAGGTCGGCATCGGGAAGAACGAGCATGTGGTTTTTAGCGCCACCAAGAGCTTGCACCCGCTTGCCATTTCTTGTGCCGGTTTCGTAAATGTATTTCGCGATGGGTGTTGAACCCACGAATGAAATTGCCGCAATGTCTTTGTGCTCAAGTAAGCGGTCAACTGCAACTTTGTCGCCTTGAACAACGTTGAAGCAACCATCGGGGAGGCCAGCCTGCTTCAATAACTCGGCAATGAACATCGCAACCGATGGGTCTTTTTCACTTGGCTTCAAAATAAATGTGTTACCACAACCCAATGCATTGGCAAACATCCACATAGGCACCATTGCAGGAAAGTTAAATGGTGTGATGCCTGCAACAACACCGAGCGGCTGGCGAATGTTGTACACGTCGACTCCAGCAGAAGCTTGCTCGCTGTAGCCACCCTTTAAGAGGTTGGGAATACCACAGGCATATTCAATATTTTCCAGACCGCGTGCAACTTCACCCATTGCATCGGACAGTACTTTTCCGTGCTCGGCACTCAACATGGCGGCAAGTTCTTTGCGGTTGGCATCGACCAGTTCACGCATGTGGAACATGACTTCTGCGCGACGCGACAAGTTGGTGGCGCGCCAAGCGGGAAATGCTGCAGCAGCGCTGGCAACAGCGGCATCAACTTCTGCAACAGAGGCGAAGTCGACAGCAGCCGATTGTTCGCCGGTGGCTGGGTTGAAAACTTTTCCAGATGTGCCAGAGGTACCTGCAACAACGGTGCCATTGATCCAATGCGAGATGCGGTTCATAATGCCTTCAGTCTGTGTGAGATGGAGAAAGTAGAGATCAGTGTAGGTATTGGCAGAGGTCGCGTTTCACGTATTTGCCGTGACCTTTGCGACCAGTGAAGGTGTCATTTTCCACAACAACCATGCCGCGTGAAAGCACTGTGTCGACCTTGCCGTCGATAACTGTTCCCTCAAACGCGCTGTAGTCAGTATTCATGTGGTGTTTGCCGTTGATGCCAATGGTGGTTTTTTGATGTGGATCCCACACCACAATGTCAGCGTCGGCCCCCGGTGCAATAATGCCTTTTTTGGGGTACATGCCAAACATGCGCGCAGGAGTGGTGCAACATGTTTCCACCCAGCGCTCAAGTGACAGTTCACCAAGAACAACGCCTTGGTAAATGAGTTCCATGCGGTGCTCGACTCCCGGTAAGCCATTGGGAATCTTGGAGAAATCGTTGCGGCCAAGTGTTTTTTGGTCTTTGAAGCAGAACGGGCAATGGTCTGTGCTCACCACGGCGAGTTCGTTCATGCGCAGCCCCTTCCACAAATCACTTTGGTGGTGATGATGGTCGTGCCGTGAACGAATGGGAGGGCTGCACACAAACTTGGCGCCTTCAAAGTTTGGCTGCGAGAGGTGCTCTTCCAATGTGAGATACAAATATTGCGGGCAGGTTTCAGCAAAGACGTTGAGGCCTTCATGCTGGGCGCGCGCCACTTCGTTTAATGCTTCCGATGCCGACATGTGAACGATGTAGAGCGGAACATTGCCCGCTACTTGGCTGAGCACAATGGCGCGGTGCGTTGCTTCGCCTTCGAGCAAACTGGGTCGGCTAATGGAGTGAAACACGGGGTCGGTTTCGCCTCGTGCCAGATGTTGTTGAACGAGTACGTCGATTGCCATGCCATTTTCTGCATGCATCATGATGACAGCGCCGTTGTTGCTTGCTTCTTGCATAGCGCGAAGTATTTGGCCATCGTCGCTGTAGTAGGTGTCGGGGTACGCCATGAATAATTTGAATGAAGTAACACCCTCGTGTTCAACGAGGTAGGTCATGTCTTTCAAACTCTGTTCATGAATGTCGCCCATGATTTGGTGAAAGGCGTAATCGATAGAGCAGTTGCCGGCAGCTTTCTTGTGCCATGCGGCAAGGCCATCTTGAATGTTTTCGCCTTTGCGCTGCAGCGCCATGTCGACAATGGTGGTGATGCCACCCCACGCGGCTGCATTGGAACCCGTTTCAAAAGTATCGGTTGCTTCAATAGGGCCCATGGGAAGTTCCATGTGCGTGTGCACATCGACGCCACCAGGAATGACGTACTTGCCAGTTGCATCGATGACCTTGTCGGCAACGATGCCGAGTGCTGCTGCTTGGCCTGGTTGAAAAATGGCTTGAATGGTTTCACCATCAATGAACACATCGCTTGCATAGCGGCCACTTGGGCTCACAATGGTGCCGTTTGTAATGAGGATGCGAGCCATATGTAGAGCGTACCGATATTTAAAGTGGAGTCTGAGACACGGCTACAGTGCAAAGGAGGGGGTTTTCAATGATTGCAATGAACGACAACGCGGCGCGCATCTTGGCCGAACCCGTTACGGGCACGCTTTCTATTGCGGGCTCCGATGGATATGCACATTCCACCCCAGTGTGGTTTGTATGGCGCGACGGGAAAATATGGGTGAGCACACATGCAGAGCGGCAAAAGCATGTTGATGCCGTGCGTTCTGGCAAAGGGTCTTTGTCGGTCATTGACCCCACCAATAGTTCGCACTATGTGGAATTGCGGGGGTCGCTGCACGTGGTAGACGACCCCAATATGGAACTGCGCGATGAGGTGGTGCGCAAACACGGGCATGTCGACGGCAAGGCATTTGACCCAGCAAATACAGTGCGCATTGGCATTGTGCTCACCCCAGAACGGGTGCTCGGACGGCATTAAGGGGCGCGGAAAAGTTCTGTACACCGAAGGCGTACGGTACGGGTATGAACCCTCGCCACATGAACCGGCCCACTTCTCGCGTCATTTTGTCGGGCTTTGCGCTCGTCGGAGTTTTGCTTGCCACTGTTTCTGTCTTAGGGCAGGTCAACGCCTTTAGTGCACTCACCGATGCAATAGGGGTCACTTCACCGCCTGAAACGTCTCCGGGAAGTACGACGAGTTCTCCGTCAACCGATGAAACTTCCGATTCTGTTGCTGATGAACCAACCAACGGCGATTCGCCCGATGGAGAAGTGTCGCCAATTGATCCAGAAATTGATACACGTATTTCTGCACTAGAAGATCTTGTTGTCACGCTTGCAGAAAATGACGATGCAACAGCGGCAACTCTGAGTGAAGTGACGGGGTTGGTAAAAACACTCGATGCCGACCTTGCCACAACAAAAACTTCACTCGGCAATCTTGCCGACCGCGTTGCAGTCAATGAAAAAGCAACAATAACTTTGCGCTCCGATGTTGATGCCAATGAAAAAGCAACATCAGCTTTGCGCGCCGATGTTGATGCAGCAAAGGCCGTTGTCGATGCGCTTCAAGTGTCGGTTGACAATCTCAAATTACGCACATCACAACTCGATGAAACCGGCACGTACAGCGGCGTTGTGAAACCAAGCCAAATTTCGCCGCAACTTAAAGTTGACGACATCAAAGGCGATTGGCCCATTGCAAGAACGTCAGGAACGCTCGAAGGCTCACGCATCAAAATGCCATTTGGGCAATGCGCAAATGCCTACCCGCAATACACGGTGGTTGTTGTGCCTGGAGTATTCGAGGGAATCCAATGCTTACGCATTGTGACGCCTCGCTAAAAAATTAGCGACGGTTTTTTGCGGCAGCGCGTTGTTCTGCTGCAACTTTTTTCTGTGCTTTTTCTTTTTCTTTACGCTCGTTACGCAGCGCACGCTTTGCGGCCTGTTCGGCTTCATCGGCAACGCGTACCGTGGTAACTGCCGACGGTGAAACAGGAAGTGCCCATTTTTCATCGGACTGAATGAGTTTCTTGAAACCGGCCAAACTGAGTGAGTACTGCACCACCATGAGCTTCACCATTTCCTCGCCAAACTTTTCAATGGCTTCAGGCAAAACGGCATTGAGGTCGTCGAGTGATGGGTCGTCTGCTGCCCCAGCAAGAACTTCAATACAGTGCTGGGTGCAGGGTTCGCACAAAACAACGCACACATCGCCAGCACATTTACGGCGTGTTGTGCCTTCGCGAATGGCACTTGCCAAGGTGTCGGGGTCGTCGAAGGCGCCATCGCTGAGGCCTGCGCTTTGGGCCAGCACTGTTTGCAGGTTTTCTTCGAGGGCTAGGGCGGCTGTGGTGATGGCTTCGTCGCTGGTAGCAGCGAGGGCATTCACAAAACGGCGTTCCAAAATGATGAGGTCGCGGGAGGAAGTCACCGCGCCACTATAGGTTGTAGAGCGTGAGCGTGACGATAGATCCAGCCAACTTGGCAAAAGCAGTGGCCCGCAGGCCCTTTGGGTACCTCATTACCGTGAGCCCAAATGGCGAACCACACCTCCGGGCTGTGGTCTTTGTTCCCGAGGGAGATGCCTTGGTGGCAGCGGTGGGTCAGCGCAGTGCCGACAACGTGGCAGTGAATGGGAAAGCAACTTTGCTCTGGCCGCCGCACATCGGCGGGGCAGAGGAGTTCGACGACTACACGGTCATTGCCGATGGAAACGCCACAGTGCAGCCTCGTGACGACGGAGCAAGCGTTTGTGTTGTTGCATACTCAGCGGTGTGGCACCGACCTGTGCGGCCCGTAGCGCTTGACTAGTTATTCACTCACGAGAGCTTGAATTTCTCCGACCACTATAGGAATGCGACGCGTGGTGGTGACAGAAGGAAGCGTTCCTTTTTTACCAAGGTTTGATTTCCATGAAACTGACCAACGGATGGCAACACTTGCATTCCACGTTTTGCGTGAGGAACTGTGTGCATAGGTGTACATGCAACTGCTTTTTGCATCGTCACCGTCGCTGTCGCGCCACGCTCTACCCGGACCCGAACACGTGAATTTCCCGTTGTTCGCTGCCTCTGCATCGCCAGGGTTCACCAACAGTGTGTTGGGTTTAGCGGTAACAGTAACAGTCACTATTCCGCGAGGTGTGGGTATCCATGCAGTGGTAGAAACGGTGCGCCAAGAACTACTTGTTACCCACCACCACATAGGTAATTTCACAAGAGCCCGTTGTGCAGGTGGTGCGGTGTTCACGAAGGGAACAGGCAAAGTGTTCCACGAATGTGCGGCGGCTTGTTCTGCCAATGTTGACTCGGCGATAACAGGAATCCAGTGAAAACTAAGTGCGTAAGGTTGGCCAGCAACGGCGGGCGCACAGGTACGCACGTACCAACGGTAGGTAATGCCGTTGCGAACAGTGTATGAATATGGTTCGTACTTATTGTCGGAAATGACGGTGGTATTCCATGTGCAACGCGATTCGGTGGTGGTGCTGTCGGAGTTGAACGTGACCCCAGCAACGATGGTGTTGCCCACCACATCGCCCGTGACGTCGATGTCGGCGGGTGCGCCATGCACGCGTGTGGGGGCGCTAATGCCGAGTGCAAAGACACATGTTGAAAGAAGAAGGAGAGGCGCGCGCATAGAGGAAAGTGTCCTTCCCCTACAAAGGTGAACCCATCGTATTGCAGAAAAGAAAGAGGTTTTTTGCCGAAATAGGGTGCTGGAATGTGATCTCATGGTCACTGTCATTGTGTGAAGTTGGGCAGGTAGGCTCTTACAACCCCAAAATCAGGTCTTTTATGAGCGCACAGCACCCCGATATTGCAGCAGAACAGGCATTTATTGATCATGCTTATGAATGCTTGGAACTGAGTAAGACCGATGCCTGGAAACTGCGCGATTTGAGCGAGGCAGGCCGTGGAGGAACCTTCCAGGCCCGCTACGAGCGTGATGTTTTCGATGAAGCCCTAGTGAATCGTTTAACGGCACTCGACCTTGGTGATGCTGCATTGGTCTTCGGACGTATCGACCGTTTTGCAG
>JBAXNF010000087.1:0-8172 GCA_037133935.1 bacterium | reverse complement strand
TTTCATTTAGTAGTTACTACCGCTTCTATAAAATTATTTCTACTCTCGATGACTCACTTGGATACGAATTACCTTTTAGCGCACAAGTGACGCGGCTCACGTCTTTGCCTACTTTAGTAACAGGCCGGATTATGACTTTGGAAGATGCGAACCACGTAGTTGAATCGGGAACTGCAGATCTAGTGTCCATGGTGCGAGCACTCATTGCCGACCCCGAACTTGTTATTAAAGCGAAGTCGGGTAGAAATGAAGAGATTCGACCATGCCTGGGAACAAGTCAAGGTTGTGTCGGGCAGCTAATGACAACGGGGCGACTTGCATGCATTGTGAACCCATCAGCTGGTCGAGAAGTCACAACACCGTGGGAGACACCAACGACTGCAATGAAGAAGAAAAAAATAGTCATCGTTGGTGGTGGCCCTGCTGGTCTTGAAGCAGCACGTACTGCTGCCTTGCGCGGACATGAAGTCCATCTTTTTGAAATGCGCAAAGAAGTGGGCGGTCAGGTTGCTATCGCAGCTAGTGCGCCGTTTCGTGCAGACCTTGGAGCACTGCCTCGATTTTTGGCCACGGAATGTGCACGACTTGGAGTGCATATGCACTTAGGGACGCCAGTTGACCCCGATCTGGTGCGAGCCGAAAACCCCGATGAGGTGATTATTGCTACTGGTTCAACGCCCCGCAAAGATGGTTTTCAGGTGTGGCGACCAGCAACACCAATTGTGGGTTACGACTTACCTCACGTCTTTAGTTCATGGGAAGTATTCGGATTCGGTGGTCGTGCCGTGATTGGGAAACGCGCCGTCGTGATAGATGATGGCGGAGATTTCGATGCAATTTCCGTTGCAGACAAACTGGTCGCAGCGGGCGCACACGTCACTTTTGTTTCTTCAGGTGACTTTATGGGTCAGAAAGTTCCCTTCCCGCCACAGACGGTGTACTCCGCACGCGAACGACTCATTGTTTCAGACGTGGAATTCATTACCAATATGTCGGCAGTAGAAATTACAAAAACAGATGTAGAACTTGAGGCGCTAGGTGCGGTGAAACGTAGTCGCATAGCGGCAGACACAGTGATTTTGGTGGGAATGAATGTACCGAACCGGGAACTCTTTGATGAGCTCGCTGGCTCACCTTTCCCAGTTCATCTCATTGGTGACGCAGTTGGCGCAAAAACCATTCTTGAGGCAGTAACTCAAGCGACTCATTTGGCACGGAGTATTTAGGGGAGAACATGGGAAAAAATATTGAGAACAAACGAGATCGTTCACCAGGCCTCAGTTATGCCGAGATTTTAGATACCGATACACATCCTGTTTCTGAAATTTGGCGTACTGAATCGCCAGTCGATTTCGGAACTGCCGATCAGCCTGCAGACGTGTATACCTCGAGACGTTTCCATGATCTCGAAATGGAAAAGATCTGGCTCAAAGTGTGGCAGTTTGCATGTCGCGAAGAACACATTCCTGACATTGGCGACACAGAGGTTTATGACATTGGAAAGTTTTCCGTACTTATTGTAAGGACAGGTATAGATGAAATTAAGGCTTACCCCAATGCATGTCTACACAGAGGCAGGTTGCTACGTGATTGTGCCGGCCACGCAACCGAATTGCGGTGTCCGTATCATGGCTATACGTGGAGCCTTGAAGGTGAACTAAAAGTAGTCCCCTCAGAGTGGGACTTCCCACAGGTGAACAAGGATGAATATGCACTTACCGAACTACCAGTTGGGCGATGGGGAGGGTTTGTTTTCATTAGCCTTGATCTTGACGTTGAGCCCTTTGAAGACTTTTTAGGGACACTCTCATTACATTTTGAGAATTATCGAATGGAAGAACGCTTCGTTGAAGCACATGTGGCAAAGGTAATGCGGTGCAATTGGAAAACGGCACAAGAGGCTTTTATGGAGGCTTTCCATCTTGCAACTACACACCCAGCAATCATTACTGGTACTGGTGATTGCAATTCACGCTATGACGTTTTCGGAAACTTTGCGCGGGCTGTGACGCCCACTGGCACACCAAGCCCGCATCTCACTTGGGATCCGTCTGAACAAGAAATGCTTGACGCCATGCTTGATCGTGGCCAAGACGAAGAACGTTTGGGTGTAGTCCCCGAAGGGAAAACAGCTCGCGAAATGGCTGCAATGGCATCGCGGATGCGGGTCGCACAGGTTGCCGACCCCGAATGGGTTGAATCACTCTCTGATGCAGAGATGATTGACAGCATTTATTACACACTCTTCCCAAATTTTCATCCATGGGGTGGTTTCAACCGCATCGTCTATCGGTTCCGCCCGTATGGCGACGAACATGAAATGTCTATTTTCGAAACGTTGTACTTGTCACCTTTCAAGGGTGATCGACCGCCACCAGCAAAAGTGCATTGGATTGGCCCCGATGAGAGCATTCTTGAAGCTCATGAGCTGGGTTTCCTTGCTCGCGTATTTGATCAGGACACATTTAATATGCCTCAGGTGCAAAAAGGGATGCATACGTTGCAACTCGTGAAGCCTGGGATCACGCTTTCTCGCTATCAAGAAACAAAGCTTCGTCATTTTTTTGACATCTATAACAAGTACATGAGTAAGTGAGGAACCGATGCACCAAATGATTCATCCACTCACACGTGCTATTTACGATGCGGAGACTGACGAAGTGGTGAAAGTAACACGTGATGGTAAAAGTGGTTTGTACACACGTAATGGCGAATTTATTTCAGGGGAATTAAAGCAGTCGGTTGATCCTGAGATGTGCCGATGGGTAGCAAGTTATGTTGAGCATAAAAATGCTGGAGTAGGTGCTTCTGCCCGCGACCGCGCAGGGGCCTTTGTGGCAATGAAGGAGGAGAAATGACGCGACCATTTCAAGCAAGAAAATCTGAAATAACAGGTAACGAGGCAGCAGATTATGTTGCAATTGAGCAAGTGCTCATGCGTTATGCCCGTGGTGTAGACCGTGGCGATATAGATCTCCTGAAATCGGTATATCACGAAGGTGGGACCGATGATCATGGAAGTTTTGTTGGGCTTGGAGTTGACTTTGCTGACTACATCGTTGATGTGATGAATGCAGTTGGCGGCACTGGACAACATCACATCACAAATGTGCTCATTGAATTGTGTTCCGAGAGTACAGCCCATGTGGAGAGTTATTACTTAGCAATGCATCCGTACCCTGGGCCAGATGGAGTCCCCGTCCTTGCATTTGTGGGCGGCCGCTATATGGATAAATTTGAAAAGCGTGAAGGTCGGTGGGGAATTATCGCTCGTAAAGTGACATTTGATTGGACACGCGAAGAGCTCCCCGGAGATCAATGGAGCCGCGCAGCAGGCTTCACTGGTGGTGACCGCGATCCGAAGGACGCATCGTACGCTTGGTTTTAGGGTGTGGTGCCGTCGGCTAACGCTTCGGCCCAGCGGTGCAAGTTTTGGTTGCCGCTTTCATTACGGCCATAGCGCATCACGTCGCCGGGAATGGCTGCCATTGCATCGGTAATTTTGATGACGGTTGCAAAGTCTTCATCGCGGGTGACCGCTAAGTACAACTCGCGTTTGTAGTCGGCATCGGCAATTTGTTCTGGCGTGGTCATGGGCTCGCGGAAATATTGGAACTGCTCTACCTGGCATCGGCCGGGCGTAGAGCCTGGCAAAATACGGCTCATCATGAGGCCACCGTTGGGCTGACCTGAAATTGAAATATTCGGGAAGATGTAATGCACCAAGCTCATGGCATTGGGCAATTCCCATTCTTCATCGGGAAGATCACGCATTGCTGGCAGTGGTTTGTTTGCAAAGCCAAGCCGCACATGAGGCCCGTACAAGTCGTACGTGTTGCGGTTAGTAATGGACTTCGTGCCGATGCTCTTGCCGTGCAAATAACCGAGGTGGTATCCGTCTACGTAACCATCGGCAGTTGCTTTCCAGTTACCGCTCTCGGCGAGCAATCCATCGCGATGGCGGTGCAGGTTGTTGAGGTTCAAAATGTCGAGCGCTGATGCCATATCGCCGAGCCATGTGTCGATATCGATGGGAAGGCCAGGCGTGAGAATGGCAAAGATGGCCCCAGATTTTTCTGCAGTGGGAAGTTCAACGAGTGCGTCAACGTCGACTCCTTCAAATGCTGCACGGTCGGTATTGCCGACCAGTGCACCTTCGGTGTCGTAGACCCATGAGTGATACGGGCAGGTGAAGCGTCGTGAATGACCAAAGCATTCTTCGGTGACTGGTGCACCGCGGTGGCGACAGATGTTGAGAAAGACACGAGCAATTCCGTCTTTACTTCGCACTACCAAAATGGGTCGACCAGCAATAACAAGAGAGGCAAAGTCGCCGTGTTCACGCAGGTCACATGACAGGGCCACGAGTAGGGGGCTGCGGTGAAAGATATTTTCTACTTCGCGCTCGAAGCGGTCGGTGTCTCGGTAATTACGCACAGCAACATTGACAATGGTTTCCGAATAGTCGGCGTGGTCGGCATCGACATTGGCAAGCAATCGCTTGGCAACAGAAATGAGTGGGGTAGCGGCCATGAGGTGTTCTTTCTTAGACGAAAAGGCAATGAAACAAATTGTACGATGAAGTGGTGAGCGTACAAAACACGGAACTCGTTGTTATTGGCACCGTACATCATGTGCCAACACCAGCAGCACTTGAGGTACTCGCCAATGTGGCCGTTGTGGTTAATGGCGCTGGCCTCATTACTGCTGTTCTGCCAGCCGATTCACCTGAAGTCGCTGAAGCCGTGCGCAGAGCAAACAGAGTGGTGAGACTGGGCCAACACGAGCGTTTATTGCCGGGCCTTATTGATACTCATGTACATGCACCGCAGTGGCCACAGCTGGGAACTGGGCTCGACTTACCGTTGGAGCAGTGGCTATTTGATTACACCTTTCCACTGGAAGCCAAATATGCCGACACATCATTTGCTCAGTCGGTGTGGCAACACATGGTGCCCACCTTCTTGCGCCATGGCACCACAACTTCTGTGTATTACGCAACAGTGCATACAGAGTCAACGACTCTCTTGGCACAAACGTGTGTTGAGCATGGCCAACGCGCCTACGTGGGTCGTGTTGCCATGGATCACCCAGAGGGAACCCCCGAGTGGTATCGCGATGCAACTGCGCAACAAGGAATTGATAGTTCGCAACGTTCTATTGAAGAGATTGGTGCACTTGCAGGAAATGCCGGTTTGGTTTCGGCCATTGTGACTCCACGGTTTATTCCGGCGTGCTCCGATGAGTTGCTCGTAGGCCTTGGTGAACTTGCTACTCGCACAGGAACATTGGTGCAAACACATTGCTCGGAATCGTATTGGGAGCACGGGTATGTGCTTGAGCGTTATGGCCGTTCCGACACGGAAATGCTGAAGCACTTTGGGTTGTTAAAACATGGAACAGTTCTTGCACACGGTGTGCATATTGGCGACAGTGATTACGGTCTCATTAAAGAAGCGCACGCTGGTGTGGCGCATTGCCCGATGTCGAATTCATATTTTGCTAATGGAGTTTTCCCTGCGCGGCGAGTTCTTGGCATGGGCGTTCATGTGGGGCTCGGCACCGATATTTCAGCAGGAACCGATGCAGGGCTCATGAAGCAGTGTGTGCATGCAGTGACATCGTCGCGGATGTTGGAAGACGGTGTGAACGGCGTTGATGGTGCTGTTGCAAACTCACGCATCGATATTGTCGCCGCGTTTTACATGGCAACAACTGGTGGTGCAAATATGTTGGGGCTCAATGCTGGTGTCATTGCAGCAGGTAATCATTTTGATGCCATTGTTGTAGACACTTCTCTGAGCGACTCTGGCTTACGCATATATGACGATGTTGACGGCGAAGAACGGATCTTCGAAAAAATTGTTCGCCTCTCTGGGCCACGCGATATTTCACATATTTGGGTTGCGGGCAAATTGTTACTGAGTTAACCCCGCCTCAATGATTTGGTACCCTCGGTAGTCATGACTCAACCCACATCGCGCATTGAGGGTCTCGACGGGCTTCGTGCGGTGGCAGTGATGACCGTTCTGGTTTCTCACATTTTTATTGCGGTGCCAGGAGTCTTGCAATACAGCATTTTTCGCACCTTGGCGCGCGGTGGGTTTTTGGGAGTCAATATTTTCTTCGTGATGAGTGGTTTTCTCATTACATCACGCTTACTACAAGATAAGGAATCTGGTGGCCAAATTAATTGGCGAAAGTTCTATGCGCACCGGGCACTGCGCATCTTTCCTGCCGTGGCAGTATTTCTAGTTGCTCACTATATTTATGCTGCAAGAAATGATTTCCCTTTATCGGGAACGGCAGCAAATGAATTTGCAATGACTAAAGCCACGTTTCTTCAGTATGCAAATTATGCGGTCTATAAGAACCCCATGACCCAATTTGTTGACAATGTTTCACTGTGGTCGTTGTCAATTGAGGGCCAGTTCTACATTGCAGTACCTATTGCGGTCTTTGTTCTCTTTCGCAAGAATCGACAACACTATTGGGCTATTGGTGTCATTCTTTCGAGTATTGGAATTCTTGCAATACAACGAGGGCTTGTTTACAACGACCTGGGTTGGTTTGCTGTGTATATCCGCACCGATACTCGTATTGAAAGTTTGATTATTGGCATGCTTGGTGCAGTGCTAGTGATGAAGACAAATGTTGTGAAGCCTATTTTTCTTCGCTACGCAAGTTTTCCTGCGGTCATCGCGGTTGTCCTGATTGTGTTGTATGGCCGAGCCGACGGTTCATTTATGTGGTTCGGCGGAATGACGCTCTTTGATATTGCATGTTTGGTTATTGTCTTAGCGCTCGCACAGAATGTGTTTTTTGCTTCCTCTATTTTGTGCTGGAAGCCCATTGCTTGGGTAGGAGTCATTTCCTACGGTTTATATATTTGGCAAATTCCCGTGTTTCGCATTATTCAACGCCACGGTGAAACGTTGTCAAATACTGAGCGATTAGTTCTTGCCATGAGCGTTACATTTTTATTGAGTGCGCTTTCGTGGTACGTCATTGAGCGCCCAGCAATGCGCTCGCAGTGGGCGCAGCGACTAGCTGGTACTTATAGAAGTAAAGCGCAGTAACACGCGGTCATCTTCGCCGGTGTCAAACACTGCTGTCACGGGCATATTGATGTGTACTTCGCTCGGTGCAACCCCAACAATGTTGGTGAGAATGCGCGGGCCTTCAGCAAGTTCAACATAAGCAACTACGTAGGGACCCGACTCTTTCCATCGGCCGTTACCTTTGGCAACAATGCTGTACGAGTAAACAGTGCCGCGACCCGACATTTCTTCCCATTTCAATTCGGTAGAAAAACACACTGGGCAATGTGCGCGTGGGTACCACACCACAGAAGTGCATGAAGTACAGCGGGGAAGCAACAAGGTGTTGTTACGCAGCGCATCCCAAAAAGGCTGTGTTTCATTGTTCATTTCAACATCGGCAAGTGGCAAGAACGACATTGCTATACCTCTTGTCCAAGAATGAGTGTGGCCGAACCCATGCGGGTGGCGAGGTTGCCACCAGTGCCATGTGCGAGTGCAAATTGGCAATTGGGTACTTGCACTGCAGGGTGTGCCTCGTTGCGAAGCTGGCGTACTGCTTCAATGACCTTGGTAATACCACCACGGTTGCTGGGGTGGTTATTGCACAGCCCGCCGCCATCGGTGTTGAAAGGGAGTTTTCCAAAAGGTGCTTGTAGCCCACCATCGGAAACAAACTCACCGCCTTTTCCTTTTTCACAAAAGCCAAGGTCTTCAAGTGCGGTGAGAACGGTGATGGTGAAACTGTCGTATATAGAGGCATAACGAATATCACCGGGAGACAGGCCTGCTTCGGCAAATGCTCGCGGCCCCGACACCACAGCGCCTGTGTGTGTGAGATCAATACGACCGTTGTTTACGTGTTTCACAGCAAAGCCAGTGCCAAGCACAGGAACGCTTTGTCGTGAGAGTTTGCGTGCAACCTCTGGCGACACCACAACAAGTGCACCACCACCGTCGGTAACGACACAACAGTCGAGCATATGCAATGGGTCGGCGACCATTTTTGATTGCAATACTTCTTCAACGGTGACCATATTTTGCAAAAATGCATTGGGGTTGTGCTGTGCGTGACTCGCGGCGGCAACTTTAATTTCCGCAAGTTGTGCACTTGTAGTGCCAAATTCATACA
>JBAXNF010000086.1:0-8182 GCA_037133935.1 bacterium | reverse complement strand
GGCCTGCCTTTTGGTGCCACCTCAACCTCGCACAAGTATCGGATCGCATCCAATTTTTCAGCACATGATCCGCATATTTTTCGGCAATTAGGTTCACTTTTTCTACCGACAATCCCTCAAGAGATTTGGCGAGAACATTTAGTTTTAAGAAGTCGCGATCGCGCGTGACCACTGCACGTAGATTGCGAGTAAGACCGGATACGAAAACCTTGAGCACTTTGCGTCTGGGAACCAACAGCGTTATGAAAGGCCACACTGTGTCTCGCACGGTGAGCGTGCCGTCAAAATCGAAAGCCACCACGATGTTTGCCCCTTGGACCGAGGCGTTCGGCCCGGCCTGTGCCACCCAAGAACTAGCTAACTCATCACTCACGACACGACCGTAACATTTGCTCGCGCATTTCCCAGTACATCGGCCAGCTCTTCGACACCACTTCAGGGTCTTCTATTAAAACTTCGGGAACCTGAAGAGCCACCAAGCCAAACGCCATCGCCAGGCGATGGTCGTGATGGGTAGCAAGTTCAGCGCCACGAAGCGGGCGCGGGGTGATGACAATTCCATCATCAAAAACTTTCACTTCAGCACCACATTTGTGTAGCTCCGAGGCCAAGTCGCCAAGCCTGTCGCTCTCTTTATTACGAATAAAACCGACTCCAGTGATTGTGCTGGCCCCTTGTGCAAACAGAGCAACCGCTGCAACGGTGGGAACCAAATCGGACATGTCTTTCAGATCTACCGAGAGCCCTTGCAGCATTACATGAGGATCTCGTTCTAGGTACACGCCATTATCGACCCAACGCGCGGCGCAACCCATTTTCTCCATGAGTGAGACAAAACCGGTATCACCTTGCAGAGATTGCTGCTTCATGGCTGGAATGAAAACTTCGCCACCGCAAATAGCGACTGCTGCAAGAGGATATGAAGCCGAAGATGCATCGGGTTCAACGAAATACTGTGTTGCGGAATATTTCCCAGGCTGAACGCTGATACGAAGCAATGTGTCTTCTTGCGCCTCTATAGATACATCTGCCCCAAATGCCCTCATCACTTCAATAGTCATCATGACGTACGACTCTGAAACACGCTCACCTTCAATATTGAGACTGAGACCGCTGCTCAAATATGGCGCAATGAGCAAAATGGCGCTGGAAAATTGGCTAGAGACCGAACTAGACAAAGTGAGTTCACCACCATGCGCACTAGCTCCGTTCACTGCGACGGGAAGCGAATACTTGCCCAGTTCGCTGGTTACAGTTGCACCAAGTTTCTGCAGTGCAACATGTAGATCTTGCATTGGGCGCTGGCGCAATGCTTCAAAGCCATCGATCAAGGTATTGCCCTTGCGTAACGCACCGAGAGCCGTGAGAAAACGTGATGATGTGCCGGCCAAAGCAGCATGAACACTCACCTCATGAGTATTTTCAAGGTCAAGCGCTGAGGAGAAGTTGACGTTTCCTTCGTCTTGCGAAATAGTCACACCCAAAATACGCAAAGCTTCAAGCATGGCAACGGTATCGTCGCCGTCGGGAACATTCGTAATGCGTGAGCCTGCACCTGCTAAGGCTGCGCAGATGAGTGCCCTATTAGCAATACTCTTTGAGCCAGGAACTTCGACCACACACTTGAGCGGGCCGCTTGCTGTTTCTAAAAGTTGAGACACACTAACGACCTGGCTTGAAGCCGCGACCGATAAGACCACCCCGCAGTAATTCGACTTGCGATTTGTCAACAAGAACGATGGCGACTCCTCGTTCTCCTTCAGCCGAATGCACTACTTCAAAACTCGCCAAGTTGACATTGAGCGCTGCGGCGAGTGTGAATATCTCGGCGGCAGCACCTGGGCGATCGGGAATAGGGATACGAACTTCTTCGACGTCTTCAAGAGAGCGAACACGAGCCGGTAAATGCGACCTGGCTTTTCTTGCCTTAGTGAGAAAAATTTCAAGCTCACCTATTTGTGTACCGTCAATGATGGTACGCAATTGCCCTAACTCGGAAATGAAGTCATCGAGTGTTTCCAAAATTGCTGCTCGGTTTTCCCTGCAGATGTCGAGCCAGATGCCTGGCTTACTCGATGCGATTCGGGTCATATCGCGAAAGCCTCCTGCGGCCATTCGCAACACCGAGGCATGCTCTTCTGACTGAGCATCGGCAACACTCATGAGAGTTGCCGCCGCCAAATGCGGAACATGGCTGACCACTGCAATGAGTCGATCATGATGCTCTGCAGTCACTGCGAGAATGTTTGCTCCCATGAGTTGGACAATGGAAGCGACTTCAGCAAAAACTCGGTCGTCAGTGGAATCAGTAGGAGTGAGAATCCAGGTAGCGCCTTCAAAAAGTTCGGCGTCGGCTCCTTGAATGCCTTCTAGCTCAGAGCCAGCCATCGGATGCCCACCAATAAAACGGGGATCTGAGATGGCCTGTACAACAGGAGCCTTCACGCTGCCGACGTCGGTCACCATTCCTCTGGTTGTCCGCAGTGATGCTTCGACCTCGGTGGTCAGCTGCGACACAGGCACGGACACAAAGGTGATGTGGGCATCGACGTCGAGACCTACTGACGAAATGTAACCAACCTTGAGTGCTTCATCTTGTCGACTCGCCAATGGGTCAATTCCCTGCACCCGAAAACCTTCTTGTGTCAGCCGAGCAGCAATTGAGCCGCCAATGAGCCCGAGACCCACAATATTGATGCTTTGTTGTACCGACACGTCTCTACTCTAGCGATTGGGGTATCTAGCGCCGAGATGATTTCGACATAAATTCACTGAGTGCTTTACGCTCTGCAAGCGTGAGGTCACGCCACACACCTGGCTTCAGTTTGTTATCTACTAGCGGACCAATACGAACACGCACTAAACGCTCTACTTCCTCGCCAACAGCCTCAAACATTCGCCGCACCTGGCGATTACGTCCTTCGTGAATAACAACCGTCACCGTGTTGTCACTTCGTTGGCTCACCTTTGCTGGAGACGTAACTCCATCTTCAAGCTCAACACCAATGCGTAATTTGCGCAATGCTTTATCGGATAAACGTGGTGAGCCGTGAAGCATTACCAAATATTCTTTCTCTACACCCTGACTCGGATGCGTTAGAAACTGCGTTAACTCACCATCATTGGTGAGTAACAAGAGACCCTCTGTATCAAAATCTAAGCGCCCTACGGAAAATACGCGGGGTTCACTTGGCACTAAATCGATGACAGTTTCACGGCCTTGTGGGTCGCTTGCGGTAGAGATGACTCCCCTCGGCTTATTCAACAAATAATAAACAAAGTCTGGACGAGCCCCCACAGGCGCACCGTCAACACAAATTAAATCGACGAGCGGATCGACGCGACGACCAAGAATGGCAATCTCGCCATTGACCGTCACTCTTTCTTCACTGATGAAATCTTCGCACACTCTCCTACTGCCCCAACCCAACGCAGCAAGAATTTTCTGCAAGCGTTCGCCCTCGTGCAACTCAGTATCTTCGTTTTGTGAATGATCTGACATTTCCGTCACAGATTTTGATCTGGCGCAGAGCCTGCATCATCGAGTGGAGAGATGCGCAATGTATTTTCTAGAGCCTCAACGACACTTGCATCTGGAACAAACTCCGCTAGTGGCGGCAACTCACCAAGCGAGTTGATACCTAATTTCTCGAGGAAAAGTTGAGTTGTTCCCCACAGCACCGCCTGCCCAGGACCATCATCATGGCCTCGATGTTCTACATAGCCCCGCGAGTGCAGAGTGCGCAACACCGCATCGGGGTCAACACCACGCACTGAAGCAATTTGCAAACGTGAAATTGGCTGTTTATAAGCAACGATGGCGAGCGTTTCAAGCGCCGCCGCAGAGAGTCGGGCGCGCTGCCCATCGAGTACAAAACGTTCTACGTATGCTGAAACAACTGGATGACTTTGGAACCGGTATCCACCCGCCACCTGTACAAGTTGAAAGCCGTGCCCTGCCTCTTCATAAACTGCAGAGAGTTGAGCTGCCATTTCTTCGACGATGGAAACTGGCATTTCGAATAACTGCGCAAGTAATTCACTAGGAACAGGTTCGATTGCCACCATCAAGATACCTTCCATCGCCCGAATGATTTCGGGAGTGATGAATGAAGAATCATCGTTTATATTGAGGAGCTCATCTGACATGTGAAACCTTCTACTCATCCTTCATAGTCGTCAATAGAGAATGCATTTACGGTGGCAAAACCTTCATCGCCTATCCAGCGAATTTCAATATCGCCAAAGCGATCTTCTTGGCTGAGTTCAATGAAACCTTGTTTATAGATTTCCAAAATGGCAAGGAACCTCACCACAACTTCTAATCGCGCTTCATGACCGCGGGTGAGATTGCGAAAAGTTATGGCCTTCACGCCTGGCAAAGAATCCATCAATTCACTCACTGCCTCAGAAACACTCAATCGAACTGGAGCGACGTGGAAAAGGTCAATGTGTGGTTCGGGCTTCGGGGCGAGCGCCTTCAAGATTGCCTTATGCAACTTGAATGGGGTCACGCCCTCCATTAAGTCGGGCAGTAGTTCTGAAAACCTCTCGTCGGGTCCGGTGGTTCGGGGAAAGGCTCGATCTGCAAGGTCTGCCAACTGTTGGAATACCAGCGATACATCTTTAAACGTCTTACATTCAAGGAGCCTCGCCAGCAAAAGGTCACGCTCTTCCCACAGCGCAAATTCCTCGTCGAGATCAATATTTTCTTTACCAGGCAGCAATCGGCGCGATTTCAGCTCTACGAGCGTTGAAGCAATGAGGAGAAACTCGGTGGCGATATCGAGATCAAGGCCTTGCATTTTCTCAATTTCGGTGAGATACGCATCGACGATGGTACTAAGAGAGACTTCGTGGATATCGACCTGCTCCCTCAAAATGAGGTGCAAAAGAAGGTCGAATGGGCCCTCAAACACGGCCGTTGAGACGTCATAACTCACAGATGAAAACATACTCGCCAGAGACCCCTTTCGACGACTACAGTCCGCCCGTGGCTCGTGTCTTATCTTGCATCCAACCAACCGGCGCTGTTCACCTAGGTAATTACTTAGGAGCCCTCCAACAGTGGGTAAATGGACAACACCAAAATGACGTATTTCACGGCATCGTCGACTTGCACGCCTTTACTGTGACGGAATCACCAGGGGTGCTTGGCCAGAACACACTGGAATTGGCTGCCATGCTGTTTGCCGTAGGTCTCGACCCGAATGTTGCAACAGTTTTTGTACAAAGCCATGTGGTAGAGCACACAACACTTTCATGGATGATGGAGTGCACCGTTTCTTTTGGCGAACTATCACGAATGACGCAATTCAAAGATAAGTCACAAAAGCGTGAAGCCGAATTTGTTTCTGCCGGTCTCTTCACCTATCCAGCCCTGCAAGCAGCAGACATTTTGTTGTACGACGCTGATGAAGTGCCGGTAGGCGATGACCAAAAGCAACATATTGAAATTACTCGTGACATAGCTATGCGTTTCAATCATCGTTTTGGTGAAACATTTGTTTTGCCGAAGGCAGTAACGCCGGCACTTGGAGCGCGCGTCATGGACCTTCAAGAGCCAACAAACAAAATGTCGAAATCAACGACTAATGAATCTGGATGCATCTATCTTCTAGATGACCCTGCCTCAATAATGAAAAAATTTAAACGTGCTGTGACTGATAGCGACAATGAAGTGTCCTACGACAGAGACGCTAAACCTGGCATAGCTAATTTGCTCGACATTTTGTCGGCAGCTACTGGGCAAAAGCCACAAGAACTCGCCAGTTCTTATTCACAATACGGTGCACTTAAAGTTGATGCAGGCGAGGCAGTTTGCGCCATGATGAGCCCGATACAACAGCGCTATACCGAGCTAATGAATGATCGGGCCGAACTGCAACGCCTCTTGCGGGTAGGAGCCGAAAAAGCCCGTGTAGTAGCAAGCGCTACGGTCGCTCGCGCCAAAAGCGCCGTCGGCTTCTTGCCAGAGTAGTTACACCGAGTCATCGGCTTTATAAAGACTCAGCGCCACCGCATCTTGTGCACTACGCGCAATAAGTTCAATAGTGCGCTGCGACGAACCAACCCTTTGCAAAGCCTCAACACCCATTTCTTCATGTTGGCGATACCACCGCCACCGTTCGCGACGAAAACTACCGATCGTTGCCACACTTCGCGCCATACGACTCATCGGGGAAATTGCCTTAGCTACGTCGTGAAGTAAGGCGGCACTCTTTTCCTCGCGAGTTGCTTGTGGCTCCCACTGCTCAAAGATGCGCAGCACCTGCAGTGAGTGCACCTGGTCTGCACCAGACATCGCGCGCCACAGCCCAAACTCAGCACCGCTTAATATCTCTTGCACTATTGCAATTTCGTCGGGCGCAACTGTGCCTAATTCGTCGCCCATTGCGCTCCAGCGACCATAAAGATGCAAAACTTTTTTACGCATTTATCGCCGAGCCCTTGGGTGCGACGCACCGTATACCTGCCATAGGCGCTCTTGCGATACACGGGTATACACCTGAGTAGTGGCAATGGAAGCATGCCCCAACATTTCTTGCACAATGCGCAAGTCTGCTCCGTGATCTAACAGGTGTGTTGCACATGAATGACGTAGAGCGTGGGGCGAAACATCGCGTTCAATTTTTGCCCGAAGCCCAGCATCTCGAACAATGTTGAAAATCACTTGGCGACTAATTCGCGCACCTCGGTTGGTAAGAAATACAGCATGAGAATCGTCTCTGCGGCGCTCTTGAAGCAGTTCTAATGCGCTGCGACCTACGGCAGTCCACTGGCTCAGCGCACCATGAGCTACGGAACCAAACGGAACAACTCGCTCTTTAGAGCCTTTCCCAAAGAGTCGCACCAGTGAAGACTCCATATCGAGATCAGACAAATTGAGCCCACACACTTCAGAAACACGAGCGCCGGTTGCATACAGAAACTCGAGAACTGCGCGGTCACGTAACTGCCGTGGTTCATCGCCAACGACCGAGCCAATGAGAAGTGTCATTTCTTCTTCACTGAGCGGCTTGGGAATACCCGCTGGTTTGCCAATACCTTCGGCCATCACTGCAGGATCATCTTTTCGGAAGTGTTCTTCCACCATAAACCGGTGCAGCATGCGCACTGCAGAAAACTGGCGCGCAAGGCTCGACTTCGCTGCCCCATTTTCCAGTCGCAACGTGAGGAAATTTTCCACATCTTCCACCTGCGCCTTCATGAGCGTGGTCCGCTTTTCACGCAGATACAAAAGATATTGGGCAATGTCGCGCCGGTACGCCTCAACAGTATTTACCGCCCGCCCACGCTCGACAACAAGCCAAATAAGGAACTCCTCGGCCACTTCAGGAAAGACGACGTCGGATATCTCGTTGTTTTTCAGAGCAGATCTCTCACCCACTGCAAACCAATAATTGTCTTTGCATCGGTCAGGTCCCCGCGGCGAACCTCTTCAAGAGCTTCGGCTACCGAAACAACTCTCAACTGCATGTGCTCTTCTTCTGGACCGTGGCGATCAATGGGCACCTCGCGCAAGCCACATGCCGCAAAAATTTCTACCATCGAATTTGTTATTCCGGGAGCAGAAGCCATTGACCCAAGCCTGACAAGAACAGAAGCCTCTAACCCTGCTTCTTCGGCCAGTTCACGATGGGCAGTTACTTCTGGAGGCTCGCTATCAACATCGCGCATTCCTGCAGGTATCTCCCACAGTTCTTTTCCAAAGGGGGCACGGAACTGTCGCACCAACGTGGTGTTCACCTCTGATAATTCAGCGCCTTTCAAGTCGGCAAGAGAATTGACATGCAACACCACTACCCCTACGGCACCAGGGGAATCGACATAGGTACGCACAAAAGCGCCACCAGAGGGATCTTCCAGATGGTCTTCAACGAGTGTCCATACAGCCCACCGATGCAACAACTTTTGCGATCGCGAGACGAAGCCCATGCTCTAGCGCTGCGTTGTGGAAGAGGCGCTCAGTGAGCTTTCGCGGTAGTTCAAAGCAGCATTAATGAGGCCAACGAATAATGGATGCGCGCGGTCTGGGCGACTCTTAAATTCGGGGTGCGCTTGGGTACCAACCCAGAAAGGGTGTCCAGAGAGTTCAATGAACTCCACCAAACGTTTGTCGGGTGATGTACCGCTGCACAAAAAGCCATTCTCTTCAAACCGGGTTCGGTATGTTGCGTTG
>JBAXNF010000085.1:0-8245 GCA_037133935.1 bacterium | reverse complement strand
CCACCTTCCTCGACGAAATACAAGCGGGGAACATATCTATTGAAGGCGATGCCACTGCACTCATTACCGTGCTCGGCAACCTCGATACCTTCCAAACCAACTTTGCTATTGTTGAGCCATAACTTCTGCTCCGCATCATCGGCTACGGTGAACACATGGCAAGAGATGCAGAACACCTAGAAGATTGTTGGCTCGACGACGACCTGCGTGAGCGACTGCTCAATACCCAAGTTGAGTGCACCTTTATATGGACCAATAAAGCGGGTCAGCCCTTTGGTGTGGCCATGAGTTACCTGTGGCGCAACGGCAGCATTTGGCTCACAGCTGCTGCTACCCGCCCACGTGTTGCGGCAATTCGTCGCACTGGTTACGCAGCGGTCATGATCTCTTCTGTTGGTACCGACATTGGCCCCGGAAAAACAGTGTCGCTGCGCGGGCCCTGCATTGTGCACGACGATCGCGCAACGCGCGATTGGATGCTTCCCGAACTCGCCAACGCTGTACGCCCCGACAACCCTGCAGGCGCCGCAGCTTTCCTAGATCATCTCGACTCACCTGGTCGCATCGTTATTGAACTGAAGCCAGAGTACAAACTCGACTTTGACTCGAAAAAAATGTGGAAAGACCGCCCCGATGCAGCCCCGCCTGGCCGGCTCTAACGCAAGAAATTATGCTGCGAGACTCAAAGCTCGTACTTCTCGCACCACAGTAACGAGACGAATATCTTCTCCGAGAACAGCGGAGAGAGTGAGATTTTTGCGAATACCGATGACCTCGCCTACGACCCGAGACAGCGCGCGCGCCCTCTTTTCGCCGAGCGCATTCACTTCACCCACCCAGAACTGATTACCGCTCTCTCTGCATACCCCGTCAATGAAGTTACGCATCGCCAACGACACTTCGCCTTTACGGTATTCGTCTTCGATGTTCATATGAACACTGATAGTTGGCCACTGCGCAATAGAGCGGCGAAGTTTCCAGGCTCTTTTTGCATCACGTGCCCTATTGCAATAAAAGTTCCACGAACGCTTGTCTACTTTGCCAATGAGTCGACATAGGCATACAACAAAAAGCAACTTTAATGTTCGTCGTGCAACCCACTTATCGAGGCTTTCAGATTCTGCACACACAAATGCATAGCCAACAACTTTGTTATCGACAATAGCCACCACTGAATGTGATTCATCAGACTGCAGATACCACCCAATACACAAGTTTTCATAGATTTGCATGAAACTCAATGCAAAGGGCAAAGGCTTGCCAAGACACATTGATGAACGGAACAGTTCAGAAACTCTATTTGCATACATTCCGGCATCAACTAATTGCACACTCATGACGCAACCTGGCTGATATCAACATTCTCTAAAAGGTCACTGTAAATATCTAACATCATGCCCGCCGTCTTGTCCCAGGTGTAACGACTTGCAAGATCTGCACAGTTTTCGCGAACTACGTTGAGCGGTTCATTTTCCATTATTTCTTCAATTGCATTTGCAATATCTACAGCATTTTGATTGACCACACGACCAATGCCACTGTTGACGAATTCACTTGCCGCCCCCTCTTTCGAGACGACTACAGGTGTTCCACACGCAAGGGTTTCCAGAATGGAAAGACCAAAGGTCTCAACGCTCCCCATAGATATTCCTACATCGGCTTGTGATAGCAGCGCGGCAACTTCAGAACGGCTAGAGATTTGACCAACAAATTCAACCGGTAGGCCGACTGCACAATTACGCAATTCTGCTTCAAGCGGACCAGAACCAACCATGGTGAGCCTTGCCGCGATACCACGAGCAACCAATTCACAAAGTGCCTCTACAGCTAAAAACGGTTCCTTTTCAGGAGCAAACCGACCGCAGTACACCAGCTCAATATGTGCACTATTACCTTGACGCGGTTGGGGACAAAATGTTTTGGTATCTACCCCAAGTGGAACGAAACGTACGTCCATTCCCCTTCCATCAAATTCCTTTGCAGCAAATTGAGAGGCACACACAATGACAGGAGCGCCATAGGACAACGAAGTTTGCCACGATTTCAGAAATGGAGCCGAAGGTAACCACCCTGGAGTATTACGTTTCATAGCCAAGTCGGTTCGTTCGTGAGAAATAACGACACATGGAATGTGCAGTGACCGCAAATACTGTGGAATCCAAGACAACGTTGTTTTGTCTGAAACCTCCACAACATCAGGTTGTAATTCCTTAATGAGCGCCGCTAGCGGTGAGCGCCTCAGTATCACTCTGTAACCACCAGAACCCACCAATGGGACCCCATGCAATCGAATGACGTTGACACCATTTTCAATACCTTGCGAATTTTTATTACAAGGCATAATGAGAGTGACCTCATGGCCTAATTGCAAATATCTTTTTTGAAGTGCAGAAAGACATTGCTTCATTCCACCCGATGTTTCAGTAATGAAGTTTGCAATTTGCAGAATATGCATTTCCCTAATCAACCTTTTTCAATATCTGTTCTTGCATCTGCGATGATAGAAAATCAAAATAAGTACGAGCGGCAAACCCGTTGCTTGCTGCATGAGTAATGAGATTCAGGGCAGTTCTCCTTAAAATCTCATAGGACAGATCGTCTGGATGTAACGCAATACGCAAATTGCGATGCGTCTTGACTAATGCATTACCCGCCAACTTCATTGTTTCAGCACTAAGCCTTGCTGATGAATTGGTTGCCCGAAATGAAAAAGCAAAAGCTCGATATTCAGTGTGTGCAGAAAAATCTGAGACCTTTGTATGGCTCGTCGTATATTTGTAACCAAGTTCTTCAACCGCCCGTATTGCAGCATGTGACATCAACCAACCTGGGGCAATGAATCCGTGAACTTGGAATCCGGCAGACTCAAGGTTTTGGCGTCCTTGCAGAAGCCTGCTGTGCGCCACGGCGTAGTCGATATCCCAGAACTCTTCACAGCCACGCGCCATCAACTTGCCAGCTGCTTGACGTGCTTGCATACGCAGTGAGGTAGGCGAATTCTTTCTTTGCTCAATTTTTTCGTGGTGCAATCCATGCTGCACAATTTCATGACCATTTTCCTCGGCGGTATGTAGCCATTGAATGAAGTTCTTATTGCTCTTAAAGTCCTGCGACTTCCAGTATCCGGGAATGACAAGTAGAGATGCTTTCACTCCAAGTTCGTCAAGTTGGTCTAACCATCGCCGGCTCATTTCAGCCGAAGCAGGAGCTACGTCGTGTAATGAAACGATGAGTGAAGTCATACAGACATTTCCATGTACGCGAACTCAAGACCGTCAATGAGAGAGCAATAGTGGCCTTCGAGTTCTCGCATGACCGACACCCATGGCCGTGACTCAATTGAACTGCGGGTGTTCGACGCAAGCCTTTCTCGTTTGACCTGGTGGCGAACTAGCTCCACAACTGCGCCTTTAAGCGAGACAGAGGAAGATGGATTCCAGAGATAACCATTAAACCCGTGCAGAACAAGGTCAAGTGGGCCCCCTGCCGCTGGAGCAATAACAGGCACGCCCGAAGCGAGTGCTTCTTGAACCGACTGACAGAAAGTTTCATCGACCCCGGTGTGCACAAATAGGTCGAAGGACGCGTACATCTGGCTCAATGCGTTGCCCGATTGGAAACCAACAAATCGCGCGCTTGGCATTGACTTTTCTAATTTCTTCTTCAATGGCCCGTCGCCGACGACGACCACCCTCACTCCGGGAATTTCGAGAAGTTCCTGGAGGCGTTCCACTTGTTTTTCACGAGCTAGTCGACCAACGTAGCCAATAATAATTTCGCCATTTGGCGCCCAGTCTTTTCTTAAATCTTCATTTCGGTGTTTTGGCGAGAACCTTTCCAGGTCCACTCCTCGCATCCACCTCGCAACGTTGCGTACTCCACGCTCACGAAGGTCCCAGGTAGCAGCGGTAGACGGAGCGAGCGTTAATGCAGCACGACTATGCACCGATCGAACATAGGACCACAACGGCTTTTTCAAAGCTGACAGAAAATACCGAGAAGCGAAGCCAGCAATATCTGTTTGATAAATCGCCACGGCAGGTATTCCTAACTCTGTCGCTAACTTCAATGCGATACGTCCCAAAATTGCAGGAGCCGCCACGTGCAGTACGTCGGGCTGGGAGGCAATGATGGCCTGCTTCAACTCACCGGCAGATCGCGACAGTCGGATACCTGCGTATCCGGGAAGACCAAATGAAGAGAGGCGTATGACCGGAGAATTGTTGTAGTTGTCTACTCCAGGGCCCGGTGCGATGACAGTTACTTCGTGGCCGAATTGTGTCATGTTTTCTACAACTCGCAATACCGAGTTGGTGACCCCGTTGATATTGGGAAGAAATGTTTCCGCAACTATGGTGATGCGCAGTTTCCGTTGACTACCACCAGACCGAGTAGCTGACGCCGTTCCAGCAGAGTGCTTATCTGTAATCGACATGAACATCTACCTCTTAATGAATTTTCTAGATGATGAATGATTAATGAGTAGAAATCCGATTCCCCATACAGCGCCAAGTTTCATTAGAAGGCTTACAAGTGGACTACCCATATCGCTTGTCAGTAGTTCTGCGACGTAACCCACAACTGAGGCGACGAGAAGAGTGAGGAACCATGTGCGCCAAGGAAAAACGTCACGAACAGAAACACAAAATATCTTCGATAGTTTGCGCAGCATCCAAAGCCAAGCAACTGCAAATGCCGCAAGGCTGCCACACGCCATTCCCGATAGGCCATGAATTTTTAACCCGATTGCTGCGAAGACAACATTTGAAACGAGAAGCACAATGCTTGATTGCGTCACAAGATCTGAGCGATTTGCAGCACGTAATACGAGACCGTATTCCGTTACTCGATGCACGCTAATCAGAGTGAATATTTGAAAGGGAAGAATTACTTTTACGTAATTCTGCGGAAGAAAAAGCTGAAAGAGTTCAGGAGCAACCACAATGAGACCAACAGCACCAAGAACGACTGGGCAAATCATGTCTTTCGCCTGCTGCAGCCACAGCTGATGTGCCTCATGAACCCTTCTGTGGAGGAATGCAGAGACGAGTTGATGAGCAATTGCTGCACCACCTGCATACGGCAACACCGCCAGAAGCGGCACCTCAATGGCGGCAACTGCGTACATGCCCACATTGGAAAAATCAAAGACAGCAACCAACCATTTATCGATACTTCTTGTCAGCACACCTGCTGCCAATGCGATACCTAATGGAATACAAAACTTTATTTGCTGATACATCATGTCTGCTTCAAATTGGTGCGTGCGTCGAGCACCCATCAATTTCATAATGAACATTGCTGAGATACACCTCAATGCACTCGCAATAACCAAGCCAATAAGAACAGATTTTGCGGAACCGAAAACAATTGCCGGAACAATGAGAAACGCAAATTGAATGACGGCATGAAAGAGGTCCCATTGCCCAGATCTAGAACTGCGTTGCATTGCTATGAATGCAGGGCCAACGAGCACAGTAGGAATCTCTAGGAAAACTGCAATTCCCACTAATAGAAGTGGGAGATGGAACTGTTCTTCCATAAAAAGTAAGCCAGAGAGTGAAATACCTACACCTGCAACCAGCCCTGTGGCACCCAACATTTTGAGCGTCCCACTGAGCAATTTACCCCAGTCGTGTTGTTCATAACGCGGAAGGAAGAACAAAATGCTGTGCTCAAGGTTCAGCGAACCGACAGTGACACCCGCCAGATAAATAGAAAGTGCAATTGCAATTTCATTCCATGCGGAAGTTCTCAGAATATAGACAAAAAGCAGTGTCACGATAATTTGCACACTGCGCACCGCAGCCTGCCCCACTGCAACCCAACCAACGCTGTGTGAAAAACGTGGCGGGTCTACATCGAGGTCTGCAATATTAGTAATGCTCATGCAACGACTTTTTTACGAAGGTCGTTGGGCGCTTCGCCCATGTGATAATTCAACATGTCTTCAACAGTTCCCTGTTCAGCCTGGTTCAGTTGAAAAGACCGATGATGGAAGATATCTCGGCGACATAATTTGTTCACCACGTATTGAGGCCAATCAGATGGTCTTCTATACAGTTTGCGCAAAAAATGAGGTTCATCCCAAGTGTTGGTGCCGTGGAAACACCTCACAAAGAGATGGGAATAGTTGCGCCCTAATACCTTTAACCCAACTTCTTCACGAATGGACCGCATATAGATTCCGTCTTCGTTGCGTGGCAATGCTGGGTACCTCACCGTTGCCCGTTGGAACATCAAGGTTCCTGGAGTAGCAATTCCAGAATCTGCGCGGAATAGATGTTTGGAGAATTTTGGAGTATCGATGTGGACTAGTGTCCATTTCAGCGCAGTTGCACCTGCACCTGACGAACGCATTGCCGCATATTGAGTTGCTACCCGCTCTGGGTGGTACCACTCGTCATCATCCCACTGCACCTGAATGTCACCATTACCGACCTCAATAGACAGGTTTCGTAATTCGCCTAACGTGCGTCCACTAGATGGAGCTAAGCGGTGATAGTTGATGGGGGCGCCTTTTCCGAAACTTTCAATGATTGGGGTGTAATCAATATCGCCATCATCCAATATAAGAAGTTCTTTGTTGGCATACGTTTGATTCATGAAACAGTGAATTGCACGGTGTGCAAGCAACGGCCTATTACGAGTGACCATTGCGCATGTGATGAGAGGTTCAATCATGAATTTGCCAATCGTGATGCAGAACTCGTTGGATACAGCGATTGCCGTCGTGCTTCAATGTCGCGGGCAATTCGACCAATAACAGACTGTGGATGCAATGCCAGCAAACTTGGCGTTACTACCTGAAGCAACTCTGCATGGTTTGAACCCACATAATGGATGACGGCAACTTCATTTGATAGTTCTAATGAATGGTCTTCAAAAAATCTGAAACTCTCGCCAGGCGGTATTGAGTAAAAATGGGTAGAGCGACGAACTTCCACATCTGAATCGTCTTCACTAATCATTTTGCTAATTAGTGTTGGCCCCGTTGAGTAGCGCACATCATTTCTTGTGCTCTTCAGCCCAACAAGCACCCGCTCAATAAACGCTGTTCCCGCGCTTGCCACCATCACTGCATTGTTTGCCTGATACTTACCCCAAAAGCCTTCGGTAACTTTCCACCGCTTTGCTAATTGCAACTTTCCCTGGAAATACCGGGCGTCTAGTCGGCGGCCCACCCACGACAGTGCCCATGCCCACGTTGTGAAGTGAAGATAAACGTATTTTGATCCGGCCACCCTTGCTTCATCGCCCCGCCACACCAGTTCTTCGCCTACAACCGTGTCGCTCTTTTTCAGTTCGTGAATGGGCTTCAGTGTGAAGGTATCGAAATCGAGGTACACCCCTCCGTATAAGAAGAGAATGCAATATCGCAAGATGTTGCTCTGTGCGGCCACAGAACTTGAAGGCAAGTCTCTGTACACATTGGCTACGTGACCCAAATTTTGTGGCAATAGTTTGAATAGGTCCGATGGATTCAAATGGCATACTGCGACGCGCTGTAACTGCGAAAGTTCCTGGAAATGACGGGTTTGAGGTGGTCTACCCACAACGTAAATGACCACATTTGCATTGGGGACATTGAGGAGAACCGACTCCACTGCCATCCGGTAAAGGTAGGGAAAGTTTTCCCCCGACCAGATGAAAAAATACACAGCTTTCTTGTCGCCCGCCACATCTTCATTGTGATTCTTTTGCACCTTAACGCGAGACAAAAATCCTGTCTTGCAGGGTACTTTTAACTGAACCGCAGGTGAATTAGTTTTTGCTCACTAGCGGGCATTTTGCAAGGCGGCCCACACACGATTTGCCGTACATGGCATATCAATATGACGCACGCCTAAATGATGCACTGCATCGATAACGGCGTTCTGCACTGCAGGAGTAGCACCAATTGTTCCGGCTTCACCAATGCCTTTTGCGCCTAACGGGTTGCGTGGCGTTGGGGTCTCCATTGGAATGCGCTCAAACGACGGCAATTCTGCTGCAGTAATAAAGGCATAGTCGGCAAGGTTTGACGTGATGGGGTTACCACCATCGTCGTAACGCACTTCTTCAAGCAATGCCTGTGCAATACCTTGCGCAACTCCACCATGTACTTGGCCGTCAACAATGAGCGGGTTCAAAATGGTGCCTGCATCGTCACAAGCAATGTGGCGCACAATGGCAACAGAGCCGGTTTCGGTGTCTACCTCAACAACACTGACGTGTGTGCCGAAGGGGAACGTTGCACCCTCTG
>JBAXNF010000084.1:0-8350 GCA_037133935.1 bacterium | reverse complement strand
CAATTGTTCCGGCATTCACTCGCTCTCCGGCCGCATTTGCGCAGTGTGTTGCATCGCTTGCCGACGCCGCCCCCGGGCGCTTTGCCATTGGCATTGGTTCATCGAGCAACGTCATTGTTGAAAGATGGAATGGCGTACCTTTTGTTGAGCCATACAAAAAAGTGCGCGACATCGTGCGTTTTCTACACGACTCTTTTGAGGGTGAGAAAATTGTTAAGAAGTACGACACTTTTGAAATTGATGGTTTCCGTTTAGGTGTGAAGCCAGAAGTGAAGCCAAAGATCCTTGTTGCTGCTTTGCGCGAAGGAATGCTGCGCTTAGCTGCCCGCGAAGCCGATGGCACCATTATCAACTGGCTCTCGGCTGAGGACGTAAAAAAAGTTGCGGCAGTAGTGAACGGCGCAGCAAATGGTGTGCCCAAAGAAATTGTGTGCCGCATTTTTGTATGCCCAAGTGAAAATACTGAAGTAGTACGCAAGGCTGCGCGTTTTGCCATTACTGCCTACATGAACGTTCCTGTGTACGCACAGTTTCATGAGTGGTTAGGTCGTGGCCCAGCATTTCAAGGCATGTGGGATGCATGGAAAGCCGGCGATAGAAAAGCTGCGCTTGCTGCTATTCCCGATGAAGTGGTCGACCAACTTATTGTTCACGGCTCACCTGAAAAGTGCCGCGCGCAAATTGATCAGTACTTTGCCAACGGAGTGACCACAAGCTCTATTGCCATTATGGCCTTTGACCCAGAACTCAACCATTGGGATGCAGTGAAGGCACTGAGCCCTAGCGCGTCATAAATTTATAACAAGGCGTCGGCGAGACGATTCCACTCGGCCATTGGCACTATTTGTGGCGTATCGGTAAGTACCTGTACGCACACGTGGTTGGCACCAGCAGCATGATGTTCGGTAACGCGTTTGTGAATTGTTGCTTCGTCACCACACACCACAACTGCATCGATGAGGCGCGAAGAGGGTTCGCCATTTCCAGAGTCAATATCGGTATCGGTAAAACCAACACGCTTCAAGCTATTGGTGTAGTTCGGGAGGCGTAAGTAACGTGTCATTCCGGCAATGGCAATGGCGCGAGCTTTTGTTGCATCGGTTTCCAGTACAACCATTTGCTCTACCGCAAGATTCGCTGCAGGGTTCGTGCTGTCAATATCGCTACGAGCGAGTGCAGTGTGTTCGGGTGGCATGAAATAAGTGAGCGCTCCCGACGTGCGTTCACCAGCAAGGCTCACCATGCGCGGGCCAAGCGCACCGAGCATGCGGTGCGGGGTAGTGCTGGGTGTTGGACCCATGTACGTAGCTTTGTCAATGTTGTCGAGGTAGTTCTTCATGAGAGTTAATGGAGTGTTGTATGCGGAATCTAAAACGCGATTCACGAAAGCGGAATGGCTAACACCAATGCCGAGCACGAAACGACCCTCGTGTGCTTCGGAAACTGCCATCCATCCGCTGTGCATAGAAAGCGCGGTACGCACTTGAGCGTTGGCAATGCCCGACGCGATGCGAATATTTTTGCTGGCGTTTAAGAGCAACATGGCATTGGCAAACACTTCACGGTTCACCGATTCACCAATCCACAATGTTGGCCAGCCGCGCTCGTCAAGTTCAGCAATGCCTTCTCGAACAATGGGGGAGCGCTGTGTTTCAAACGCCCCGGTAAATATGCCAACTGGGCCGAGATTGAGTGTTGGTGTTGTCATGTTGTTCGCTCGCTTCTTGTAGAGAAAGAAACGTTAACGAAAACTATGCCGCGTTGGTGCGTTGGGATGCCTTTTCACAGCGTTGAAGTTCTTCACGAAGTGCTTGCTCGGCAAGCTGTGCCTTAATGAGTGCAATGTGTTTGAGCCCAAGTTGACGCGTGTGGCGAGACAACCGAGTTTGGCGTGAGGAGAAACCGGGGAGAGTGGTATTCGTTGTCATGAAAAAATCATGCCAACGAGGTGTCACATGCTATTTGGCGCCGGGCATCCAGTTGCCGTGAAACCCTGCAGGTACACGCTGTGGAAGATGCACGCGAGCCACGGGGCCCGCTGCAATGTCTTCTGCGTTGAATATGCAAAAGTCGGTGGTCATTGCAGCAAGGTCGGTGGCGTACACCATGACATATGCGCCAAGTTCGCCGGGTCGTGTGGGGTCGTCGCCGACAACGGCTTCACCAATGGTGGTGCCGGGTCCGAAGGCGAAGGTCTGGTCGCTGCCACCTTCGAGGTCGTAGCGAATGATGCCGTTAAAGCCAAGGCCCATCGGGCCATCGAGGGTTGCTGAAGCAAAGCCGTAGCGGTGCTTCATACCCAAGAGGTCATCGTGCAAGCGCGGGAAGTCGCTACGCAAGTCGTGAATCATTTCTTCTTTCACGGTGCCGGTGGTGAGGTCGATGGTCCACTTGGCCATGCCCACGCCATCAACAGCAGCGATGCCACTTGGTGCGTCGCCCACAGATTCAAAATCGAGATCTACGCTCGGCATGCGGCATCCGTAAGCAACAATGCGCTCGTGTCCGTCGCTGCCCACTTCTTCCCATGCGTTTAAGAAGTGAAACACGTAGCACGGGTCAATATCGAACCAGCGCACGTCGGCATCGCTGCCATGGCGAGGCATCACGCCAATGCGTGCACCAAGGTCTGGCTGCCACATTGACTTGCCTTCCATTGCTGCTGCAATGACTGCGGGCAAATCGAAAATAATTGAATAGTTACGTGTGGTGAGGAAGTCGTGCATCATGACGCCTTCAGGAATGGTGATGGGGGTGCTGTGCACAAGGTTGCCGTGCTTGTCGGCAGCGTGGTAGCGCAAGAAAGGTTGTCCGCCAATGGGGTCGTAACCAATGATGATGAGTTCACCAGTTTCGGGGCACCATTTCGGGTGTGCGGTCATGGAGCCTTCAAGTTTTCCTGCGTAGTCCATGATGCCAACGGTGTCGAGTTCGCGGGTGATTTCCGATGGCGGGCCACCTTCCCACAGACCAAGAATCTTGTTGGCGTGGCGAATGATGTTTGTGTTGGCGGCATTTTTGAAAATGCCACATTCAGCCATGATGTCTTCAGGTGGAAATTGGAAATTGAGAATGCCGCCGAAGAGTGCTTTTTCTTGTTCGCGTTCATGGCGCAAACCAGGAGTTTCAATCCACTTGTTTTTGTAGCGAGCTGTGCCGTTTTCTAAATACACAGCGTGAATCATTCCGTCCCCATCGAACCAGTGGTAGCGACCCATTGGGGCGAACTGTGGGTTTGCGCCATTGCGCATGTACACACCAGTGAGCGCAGCAGGAATTTCACCAGTGACGCGCAAGTTGGCTTCGTTCATCTCATCGAAGACGGGTCCGTAGGCTCCGCGAAGAAAGGGGCTGTAGTCGGCAAAGGGCTGTGATTCAAGAGCGGTCATCACATGATATTAGACGGAAATCATGAGGTGGGCTACCAGCAGGTAGAGCCGAAACGGTACGGTGGAAGCGATGTCGCAAGCAGAGAGCCTCAAGCAAGACGGCCCCGCTATCGCAGAGGGTTGGAAACTCTTACGTAATGTGTTGCGCGAACAGCGCAAAGGTTTGATGCAAGGCGTGGCCATTGGCCTCATGTGGAGCGCGGGAAAGGTTGCGATTCCGCAACTTTTCAAACTGGGGGTCGACCGAGGTATTGAACAAGATGGTTCACTTCTGTTGTGGGCTGGCGCAATTACCTGTGCCGGAGTCGTTGCAGGTGTCTTCTCTGCATGGCGTAGATGGGTTGGCTTTCGCGAAAGTAGATGGACAGAGAGTTCGTTGCGTGAGCGTCTTTTTACGCACCTCCAGGGTCTGCATATTGGATATCACGACATGGCCCAAACGGGGCAGCTCATGAGTCGTGCATCAAGTGACCTTGGGCAAATTCAAGGTTTTGTTGTGATGATTCCGCTCACCATTTCCAATGTCGCCATGGTGGTAGCAGTGATGCTCATTCTCCTCTCGAGCCAGCCGATGCTTGCGGTCATTGCGCTCGCACCTTTGCCTTTCATCAATCTCGCAGCGCGACGTTTTTCGAACAGTATTCACCCAGCAGTTCTTGCCGTGCAGGCAGAACAAGCAGAACTTGCCAGTGTTGTTGAAGAAAGTGTGTCGGGTATTCGTGTTGTGAAGGGCTTCGGCGCTGAAGCAACACAAATGCGAAAGTTGGAAAAAGAAGCGAACGATATTCGTGGTGTGTCGCTGGGGGCAGCAAAAATTCGTAGCAAGTTTTTGCCAGGCATCGACCTTTTGCCCTCCATTGGCCTCATTGCTGTTCTTGGCATTGGTGGCCACCGCGTCATCAACGGTCAAATGAGCGTCGGTGAACTCGTTGCTTTCAATACGTATCTCACCATGCTCATTTGGCCATTGCGCAACATCGGAATGACAGTTGCTTTTGGTCAACGTGCTGCTGCTGCACTCATGCGCGTGAATGAGGTGCTGTCTACAGAGCCCGCAGTTGCCGACCCGCCAAAACCGCAAGCACTTCCTAGTAGAACAAGCTCGGCATTTACTGGCGCAGTCACGTTCTCTGACGTGTCGTTTGGCTATTCAAATGAGCACGAAGTGCTTAACCATTTGGACCTTGTCATTCAGCCTGGTGAGTCGGTGGCAATTGTCGGTGCGACGGGCAGCGGGAAGAGCACTTTGGCAAGGTTGCTGCTGCGGTTCTATGACACCTCGTCAGGCGGTATCACACTCGATGGCATCGATATTCGCCAACTGCGTTTGTCAGAGTTGCGTCGTGCTGTTGCAGTGGTATTTGAAGACACTTTGCTGTTCAACGACACTGTTGCCGCCAATATTGCATTTGCGGAACCTAATGCCCATCAAGATCGTATTGAAGCAGCAGCTCACCTTGCTGGCGCGCATGAGTTCATCTTGGAACTTCCCGATGGGTACAACACCGTTCTTGGTGAGCGCGGATACTCGTTGTCGGGTGGGCAACGCCAACGTATTGCTATTGCGCGTGCCATTGTGGCTGACCCTCGCGTATTGGTGCTCGACGATGCAACTTCGGCAGTAGACCCAGCTAAAGAAAATGAAATTCGCGAGGCAATGACCACGGTCATGCGCGGTCGTACCACTTTGGTCATTGCACATCGGCCAGCAACTATTGCCCTTGCCAGCAAAGTGGCATTGCTCGACGAAGGGCGCATTGTTGCCTTTGGTGAGCACTCGCACTTGCTTGCCACAAATGCAAAGTATGCCGAAGTTCTTGCTGCACAAGAGAAAAATATTGCTGCACAAACCAGCGAATTGGTAGGTGACTAACAATGTGGGGTGGCGGAGCGGTATCGGCAGAAGATCGTGTTTCGCGCGACGAAGCGCGCAATCTCTTGCGTCGAACACTGGCTATGGCAGCACCTTTTCGTAAAACAATGCTTGCGGCACTGGCGTGCGTTATTGCGGTTACTTTATGCACATTGGCCGGCCCCGTGCTGGTGCGCCATGGCATCGATGCAGGAATACGGGCAAAAAATACACGCTCGCTCAACATTTCTGTTGTTGCATACATTGCGGTGACCTGTATTGCATATTGCTTTGGTCGTGCTCAATACATTTTCATTAACCGAGCCGGCGAGAACCTTTTGCGCGTCTTGCGTTTACGTGTTTTTTCCCAAATGCAAAAACAGTCAATGGCGTTCTACGACAGAGAGAAAGCCGGAGTTCTCGTAGCGCGCATGACCGCCGACATTGAAAGTATGAGTGAATTGGTGCAGTGGGGTTTACTTCAGTTCATCTCTGCTGGCTTCCTTCTCTTTCTTGCAGTGATTTTGCTCTTCACGTTGTCGTGGCAACTCACGATTGTGGCGTTACTGGTGATGCCGGTCATTTTCATTGCTTCCATTAAATTTCAGCGTGATTCCAATAAGGCGTATCTCGATGTGCGAGAACGAATTGGTGCAAACCTCTCCGCTTTGCAAGAAGGCATTGCTGGAGTACGAGTCATTCAGGCTTACGCTCGCGAGGAAGAACAAGTGCGCCGCTTTCGTGCGTCGAACAACGCTTTGTATAAAAGTCATATGCACAGCGTGAAAGTGAGCATGTGGTATTTCGGACTCGTTGAGTTCTGCGGCATTTTTGCTTCGGCGCTCATTGTGGGTATGGGCGGATGGCTGGTGCACAGGGGAAGTGTGTCAGTAGGAACAGTGGTGGCATTTGTACTGCTTCTTGCCAACTTGTTCGACCCTGTACAACAGTTGTCGCAGTTATATAACACCATGCAATCTGCCGGCGCTGCGTTGAAAAAGTTATACGGCATTATGGATGCAGTGCCCGAAGTAGATGAATCTATTGGCGCTGTTGATTTGCCAGAACACGGCGACCTAGTGGTGAGTGGCGGAACTTTTACTTATGCAGCAGGAGTCCAACATGCGCTGCACAATGTTTCTATTACAGTGCCCAATGGCAAACGACTGGCATTAGTGGGGCCCACAGGTGCTGGTAAGTCAACATTGGCAAAGTTAATGGCGCGGTTATATGACCCCAATGAAGGTTCTATTTCATATGGTGGAGTGAACTTGCGCGACGCAACAATACAATCATTGCGCGAACGCATTGTGGTGGTGCCTCAAGAAGGTTTTCTCTTCAATGGAACCATTCGTGAAAATTTGCGTATTGCAAAAAGTGATGCCACCGATGCAGAGATCGATAGAGCATTACAGGCGTTGGGTGTGTTCGAGCGATTCATGGGGTTCCCACAAGGTCTTGACACCGAAGTACACGAGCGCGGGTCGCGGTTGTCTGCTGGTGAGCGACAACTTGTCTCTCTTGCGCGCGCAGCCCTTGTAGACCCTGCTGTGCTCGTGCTCGACGAAGCAACGTCGAACCTCGACCCAGGCACGGAAAAAGATGTTGAAGCGGCGTTAGAAGCATTAATGCAGGGGCGCAGCGTGGTTGTTGTTGCGCACCGCCTGACCACTGTGCAGCGAGCCGACGCTATTGGTGTTGTTGACCATGCTGAGCTTGTGGAATGGGGAACGCATAGCGAACTGGTGCAGAAGAACGGCAAATATGCCTTGCTCGTTAACGCCTGGAACGCGAGTCAGCCCACGCGTTAGAAGTTGGTAGGTGGGGCTGGTGGCCCGAAACGGTTAGTTGATGCATCGCCAGGCTGCGCCCAAAAAATGAGGTTGACGACAGGGAAGAGAATCCACCACCCAGATTTATTGCAATCGTGCATGCGACGAATGCCGAACATTATTTGAGGGAGAACAAGGGCGGTAGAGACGATGTTTCCCGCGCTTGCATTAGCGGCTGATACGAGGTACTGCGCAACGATGGTGAAAAGGATCCACCACCAAAAATCGCCACGTCGAGCACGACCTTTGTAATTGACATAGTTGAAAAAACCAAGTTTGACAGCAGTAACAATAGGCATGAAGCAAATTTAGCGGGCGACGAAGTACTTTGCGCGAGGATGATGGCAAATGATTGCTGAAGTTGTTTGTTCGGGCTGGTATTGCCAACCGGTTTCTTCGCTCACTTCAATACCAAGTCGACCAGCCTCAAGAAGCGCAGCCACAGTTGCGTTGTCTTCAAGATCTGGGCAAGCGGGGTAGCCCCATGAATAACGTCCACTGCGGTACTGCTGGCGAAAGAGGCCGTGCAGCGACGGGCCATCTTCATCGACAAAGCCCCATTCGGTACGAATGCGATGGTGCCAATATTCGGCGAGCGCTTCAGCCATTTCAACGCCAAGGCCGTGCAAGATGAGATAGTCCTGATACTTGTTCTGTTCAAACAATTCAGCTGCCATTTCGCTGACCGCATTACCCATGGTCACAATGTGGAACGCTGCGTAGTCTTTCTCGCCCGACTCAACACTGCGAAAGAAGTCGGCAATGCAGAGGAAGGGTTCTTCGCGTTGGCGTGGGTAGTGGAAGCGACACTGTTCGGTGGTGCGAGTGTCGTCGGTGTACACCACAAGGTCGGTGCCGTCGGCATTGACAGGGAAGTAGCCGTAGACCACCTGCGGTAGCAGCACGCCACTGGTTTTGGCATTGCTCAACTGCTCGCGCAGCAGTGGGCGCAAGCGATCTTTAAATTGCTCATCGGTTTCGCCGTTTTCGGGGCGGAACTGCCACTGGTTACGAAAGATTGCAGTTTCGTTGATGTAGGCAGCAATATCGTCAATTGCCAAACCCTTCACCACTTTTGAACCAATGAATGGTGGGGTGAACACGGGGTTGTCGGTTGCAACATCTGGCGAGCGGTGCGGTAGCTCTACTTCTACTCGTTCTGCTTTATTACGATTGGGAAGAACGCGACCACTGGGAATGCGACCGAAGTCGGGGTCAACTACACCATCACGCTTAATCGACATAATTTTGTCGAGCGTGTAGAGGCCCTCAAAGGC
>JBAXNF010000083.1:0-8392 GCA_037133935.1 bacterium | reverse complement strand
TGGCTGCTCAACAACTAACGTGTCTCTATGAGCAACGTAGAACAACCAGACCTTGGCCGTATCGGACTATGGACATTTGCACTCGATGTGCAACCAATGGCAAAGGCCCAAGAGGCCGCAGCTGAAATTGATGAAATGGGTTTTGGAACAGTGTGGCTTCCTGAAGCTGTTGGTCGCGAAATTTTCTCATCGTCTGCTCTCATTTTAAGTGCAACGAAAAACATCAACGTGGCGTCAGGTATTGCAAGCATTGCTGCCCGTACCGCACACACTATGCAATCGGGTTGGAAAACATTGTCGGAAGCCTTTCCTGGCAGGTTTGTTCTTGCTCTTGGTGTCAGCCATTCACATATGGTGACCAAGTTGCACAAGCTCAGCTACGACAAGCCATATTCCAACATGGTTGAGTACCTCGACGTCATGGATAAGTCGCCCTATGCCGGCGCAGCACCACAAGCTCCGATGTATCGCATGATTGGTGCACTTGGGCCAAAGATGTTGCAGTTGTCTGCCGAGCGCGGTGTGGGTGCACACCCGTATTTCACTACACCACAACACACAGCAGAAGCTCGTGCATTGCTGGGTGCAAAGCCACTTATTGCACCAGAAATTGCCGTCATTTTCGAAACCGACAAAGACAAAGCACGTGAGACCGCACGCAAATTCATGGGTACATACACCCGTTTGCCGAACTACGCCAACAACCTCATGCGTTTAGGTTTCACGCAAGACGATGTCACCAATCAGTCAGACAGACTTGTAGATGAAATTGTTACGTGGGGCACGCTCGACAAAATTGCGGCACGCATTAAAGAGCATCACGATGCCGGCGCAAACCACGTATGCGTTCAGGTCCTCACTCACAACCCACTCGAATTGCCCATGGCAGGGTGGCGTGAACTTTCAGCGCTCTTAAAATAACAACACATGAGTTACGAACAACTCACCGGTGCTGACTATTTGGCAACATTCGTTGCGGAAAATGCACGTTTCATTTCTGCAGCGCAAGTGAGTGGTTTCAATGCGCCGGTGGCAAGTTGCCCAGGGTGGAATGTGGGCGACCTCGTTTTCCATGTGGGCAAAGTGCAGCGTTGGTTTCACTACATGTTGGAAACCAATGGTGCCGACCCGAAGGGCTCACCGCGTGCTGCAAAACCTGAAACCGACGCCAGCATGGTGGAGTGGTTTTGTGAAGGTGCAGAAGTGATTGAGAATTACCTTGCGGGCGTGAGCGATACCGAACCGGTGTGGAGCTTTACCGGTGGCGACGCGGGGCGCTGGGCGAAGAGGCGTCAGGCCCAAGAGTTATTAGTGCATCGTTTCGACGCTGAACTTGCCGGCGGGCCAGTAAGCGCAGCAGATGCAACCATGTGTGCCGACGGAGTTGATGAACTGCTCACTGTTTTTGTACCGCGGCTCAAAGATAAAGCACAACTAACTGGCACTATTCACTTTCATTGCACCGATACCGATGGCGAGTGGATGCTTACTCCGCAGGAAACAGGAATTGAAGTGACCCGTGAACATGGCAAGGGCGATGTTGCTCTTCGTGCACCTGCTCACATGTTGTTACAAGTGGTGTGGCGCCGAATGAGCGTTGATGAAGCAATTGCAAGTGGTGCGGAAGTGTTTGGCAACCGCAGCGCGCTCGATGCTTTTATTGACCTGTCGCAGTTTTAAAAACGCGGCTCTGCAAACGGCGCATGCCGCGCAACCAACGCTCGTGTTGCGTAGCGCGTGTGGTCATATAGGTCACCACTTCGTCGTGGGGCAAAATAAGAAAGCGTTCTTCTTCAATTGCTTGAACAACTTCGTCGGCAACATCTTCAGGCTCAAGAACTGCACCTGCCATTTTCACAACGTCACCTGCGCTTGCAAAGCCGCCAGTGTCGGCCCCTGGTGGGTTCAACATATTGGTGTTCACACCTTGTGGGCACAAGCAACTCACACGAATACCACGGTCGTGGTAGGTAATGGAAAGCCATTCAGCAAATGCAACAGCCGCATGCTTGGTAACCGAGTATGGGCCAGAACCAATTTGCGCGAGTAAACCCGCTGCAGAAGCTGTGGAACAAAAGTACCCACTGCCAAGCTCGAGCCATTCCGGCATGAGGGCTTCAGCGGCCCAGCGATGTGCGTGCACGTTGATGTTGAAACTGTTTTCCCACGCTGCTGGTTCTGAAAGTAGGTCGTCTCCTAGGCCAACGCCAGCATTGGCGAAGAACAAATCGATGGGTCCAAATGACTGACGTGCAAAAGCAATGAGGTCAAGATTTCCTTGCTGAGTGCCAATATCGGCAACAAAGAAAACCGCGGAATCGGGGCGCAAAGCGTTGAGCTCCGCACACACTTCTGTGAGGTGCGCCTCATCGCGGTCGGTCAGGGTGAGACGGGCGCCACCGGCATGGAAACGGCGGGCGAGGGCTTTGCCAATGCCACCGGCGGCGCCGGTGACCACTATGTGAGAAGAAGGAAGTTTCATGTGAAACAGATGGTAGGCGAAATGACGCAAAAGACGGCAATGCGACATGAACTGTCGTACAGTCGGTGCTAGACCATAGTGAGTTAGTTCACTACGAAGAAAGTAAGGAACCAAAATGACCGAGACCCATGACGCAGAAGTAATCGTTGAAGCTCTCTCGGTAATCGACAAGGCTCTCGCCGAGATGTTGCGACGTGAATTGGTTTCTAGCGGCGAAGTAGCCGATCTTTTGCTCGACGTTCGTTCGCTACTTACAGCGAAGCCCGTTGTTGCTGCAGCCGCTAGCGCTGAATAAAACTTTTTATTGAACAAGCACCTACATCGGTATTGATGTGTGCTTGAACTCATTGAGTATTGGCCACTCCAAGTTGTCAACGATGCGGTTGACCGTGTCAATAGCCAGTGCAGTATTTCCCAGTGCTGGTTCGAGCAGCCGCACAAACACCGCTGCCTTGCCCTGAATAAACGTAGGAACGCCCCACACTTCATGTGAACGCACGTAACGCATGTGTTCCTCAGCAATCAAACGCAATGGCTCGCCGCTTTCCACTTTGGCAAAAATGTCGTCGCTGTTGAAGCCAGCATTGGTGAGCAACGAAGCAAGCGCTGCGCGATCATTTAAGTTGCCGGCGCGCGTATGGCGAAACTCAAAGGTGTCGAGATGAAACTGCCAGAACTTTTCCGTATCGGTATCGCGTGCGGCCATTCCCACTTGCAGCGCAAGTAGCCCTGAGTCGCGTTCTGGGGTTTCCCAAATAGGGGGAAAGCCTGGTTCCACATGGCCTTGACCTAGGCAAAAGGGGAGAAAGGTGACATCCCACGGTGCGCCAGCTTGCAGCCCGGTAATCACGTGGTTGTGGGCAATGCGGCCATACGGGCAGCGGTAGTCCCAGGTGATGGCAAATGAGCGACGTTCGGAAGTGTTTGGCACGTTTTTAAACTACAACGGCAATGGCAAAAATGCCGAGGGCAGTGCCCACAATTGCACCGCCAAGAATGTCGGATAAGTGATGCAAGCGCACCATCACGCGGCTGAGCGCCACGCAAATGCCAATGCCAAACCACAAGATGGCCCAACTCGCTGGGCTCCATTCACACAAAATGGTTGCGGCAAAAAAAGCGGAAGAGGCGTGCCCGCTGGGGAATGATGAAGTGAGCGGCGTGCGTACATTGAAGCGCTCATCGCCACCAGTAGTGGGTCGTGAGCGTTTAAAAAGACGTTTGACGCCTTGGTTCACAATGAGGCTTTCTGCCCCAAGCAACAGCGACATGGCAAGTGCTTGCCCTGCGCGGTGCCCACTGCCAATGGCGCGCACCCACACTATGGCGTGCCAAATGATACTGAATTCGCCAATACGGCTGAGAAGTGAGAAAAACGCTTGCAGGGCCGGCTGGCGGCGCACTGGTTCAAGGAAAGAATCGAACTTCTCATCGAACTGGGCGGCAGCGTGTGGCAATTCCATAGCGGTTACCACCGTAGAGGCTGACTCGCTCAAACGGTGGGTTCTTACGGGTCTGGGTCTTCTAAAGGAACCCAAGGAATTCACCTGTATTTTCTTTGCTGGTAGCTATTGGTCACGCTATTTCCTACGCGCCCAGGACAGCATTGGGTGAATGACTTTCGCCAGGATGGTGTTGACAGTGAGCATTTCGATCCCTAATGTCCCAATCTAGGTAGATAAAACTCCTGTTGAGAGGATCGTTCATGAGTGAATTTCTTCGTCGTTTCCTGGTTGCGACAGTGACAGTATTCCTCGTTGGTGTGGCTTATATGCCACCTGTGTCTGCAGACTCCCCAGCATCTATGTGTAATTCTGGAAATCCTGTAAACGCGACATTAAAGGTCGATGGTGTGTCGGTGCCAATAAATGCATCTGGAAGTACGTATGCGCTCACGGTATGTCGCGTTCTAAATATGCAGTACTACTCAATTGTGGTGGGATTGTATGACTTTGGTGTGCTCAAAGAAGAATTGACTACTGCGAATCTTGAGAAAACATATGAGGTGACATTCATGCCAACGACAGGTGACACGCCGACGGTTGCCGATTTTTATGGGCGTGTTCAAACGTACGTAATTGGGTCGAATGTTGTTGTTTCGGTAAAGCCCACCGGAATGTCGATAGTGGACGATCCGAATCGCGTATGTGAACGTAAGGAATTCAGTGATGCAACATGTGTGGCACGAGTCGCAACTCGGGATGTGGTTGCATTTGTGGTCGGGTCAGTACGGTTTGACACATCGACCAGTATCAGCAATTATTCAAAATTGGCAGGAGCAACTGTGAGTGCTTCTGCCAACATGTATGACATTAGTTTGTCGGGGCCATGCCCGACCGCAACGCCCGCGTTTTCAGGCAATGACGGTGGGGTGAAGCGTCAGGCCTCAGACACCACAACGTTGACAGTTCAGATGGTTGGACCACACTTTAAGCTAAACGGTTCGACATTGAACACAGGATCACTCGAAGTGTTCATTCCGAAAGAGACAATCACCGTCTGTTTCGGCGGAACAGCTACCGACCTGGCGGCGTCTCTAGGTATGACGCGTACAGAAGCTGGAGTCACGGCTGATGTTCTGAAAACATCGGAAGCCCCAACTACTGGTTTGCAATACGCAACCACTGTCACCGGTGATGCATTGAAAATTTCAGTTACAGCGGTTTCGTTCTCAGGCCCTACTTACAACTTGCTCCTCCGCAAGGCGACTGTGCCGGCAACTTCTAATCTGACTGTGCTTGTGGCCCCAGTCATGAAGGTCAACAAGGCGACGACAGCTAAGTCAATTGCGACTTACCTCAAGATGACTGTTGCCTCTGGTTCGAAGTTGTCACTCAAAGTTGCTGCTACTTCTGCGAAGTATTGCAAGGTAGTGGGCACCTCAGTAAAGGGCGTGAAGATGGGCTCGTGCAAGGTGACTGTGACCGTGACTCCTCAAAAGGGCAAGGCAGTTTCTCAGACAAAAACCCTTTTAGTGTCTTAATCGGGAGTGCAACCTGTTTTGGCGGCAAATTCACTGGATCGATTTGTTGACCAAATGGCGCACAGAGACTCTTTGCTGATTTTGCTGCTCACTTTGCTCGGCGACAAAGAGAAGAATTGATTGAAGTTGCCGATTTCTTTCCACGTACCGTCAACCCAGCGAGCGATAGTAACGCTTTCGCAATTCTCACAAGTTTGTGCGTATTCCTTTGTTGAAAATGACGCCCACTCTGTGTCACATACAAAGAACCCGAGGGGCTCCCCAACAAACTCTGCAAGGGATTCTTCAGTTCCGGCGCAGTTGCTTACAGGAAGAGCAATTGTGCTCGTTGTAGTTGTGAGATCCGTTGTGGTTGTTGTGAGTTCCGTTGTACTGGGGGCGCTGATGCTTGTTTCGGGTGCAGACGTGGTTGCGGTGGCTTCGCTGCTGTCATTTGATGAACAGTTGGCAAGAAGGCCCAGAGATAGAAGCGCGATGATGCTGAGGCGGCGGGTTTTGGTGAAAGTCATAAGGTAAAACTAATTGGTTATAGCCTTCGCTTATGACAACTCTTCTTAAAGGTCGCCATTCAGCGAACGTAGGGGCCGATGGCAAAGTGCTTTTTCTCATTGGTATGCGATTCAACCAGTTGTGGAAACCATGGAAGTGGTTTCCCGTCTTTGTTGCAATGCCGCGCATGCTTATAGAACTGCAAAAGAACCGAGAGTTGGGTTTGGTGGGTAAGCCGCGCACCTATTTGTCGGGTCGCACTGTTTTGGTGTGGCAGTACTGGGAGTCTTTCGAGATGCTTGCTGCGTATTCACGTTCTCACGAGAGCGCACATTTACCTGCATGGCGTCGTTTTAATGCCAAGGTTCGCAATAACGGTTCTGTTGGCATTTTCCATGAAACGATTTTGCTCTCTGATGCAACGGTTGAAACCGTGTACGGGAACATGCCACTCTTTGGCCTGGCTTCAGTCACAGGTGCAGTGCCTGCTGCGCAACGTGGGCAAACGGCAAAGTCTCGTTTGGGTGAAAACGACACTCAGTCGCCCGCTGTAGAGCCGTACTGAATCTTTGAGCGCACGATATTTCGTGCAATTTGTTCCTGTCGTAGTGTGAGAGGGTGCAAAAAAATACGGTCTGGGTCTTTGGTGATCAGTTAAACCGTCACATCGGTGCGCTTCATAGTGTCACACCCAGTTCACATCGTGTGCTCCTCATTGAGTCTGAGCAAAAAATTGCATCAAAGAGATGGCATGTGCAGCGTGCTCATTTCATTATCGCTTCAATGCGCAGATTCGCACAAGAACTGACCGATGAGGGCTTTGAAGTGGACTATCGGTTTGCCAAGACAATGCGCAGTGGCCTTGAAGCACACATGGCTGACTTTCAACCGGGTGAAGTAGTGGCAACTGAACCGAATAGCTACTCGGCACGTGAGATGTTGAAGAAGCTGCCGGTGCGAAGCGTCGAGTCCGATCAGTTTTTGTGTCACCCCGACGTATATCGCGAATTTATGGGTGCACGCAAGACCGTAAAAATGGAAGACTTTTATCGCTGGCAACGCAAGCGGCTGTCGGTGTTAATGGATGGCGATGCACCAGTGGCAGGGCGTTGGAATTTCGACGAAGACAATCGCCAGCCACCGCCAAAGACCGATCACGACAGATGGCCTGTGCCCGAGAGTGTTCCGCATGATGAACTCGACCTGCAAGTACTAGCCGATGTTGCGCCATATACGTGGGGCGCTGCGCCAACGGGGTTGTGGGCTGCAAGCCGTTCGGGTGCGCTGCTTCGCCTGAAGAAGTTTGTGACGGAAGTGCTGCCGATGTTTGGCGAGCATGAAGATGCAATGTTGAAGTCAAACTGGCACCTCGCACATTCGCTGTTGTCTCCGTATCTCAACAACGGCCTGCTGCTTCCTGGGGAAGTAGTCGACGCAGTTGTGGCTGAATTCAAAAAGGGGAATGTGCCCATCAATAGCGCGGAAGGTTTTTTGCGCCAAGTAATTGGGTGGCGTGAGTACATTTGGAATTGCTATTGGCAGTGGATGCCGAACTATGCGCAGATGAACGCGCTGTCTGCCGTACAGCCATTACCGAAGCTCTTTACTTCTCCAAAAAAAACTCAAATGGCCTGTATGAAGTCGGTGTTAGAGGGAGTGTATGAGCACTCGTATGCGCACCACATTGAGCGGTTGATGGTGCTGGGTAACTTCTCGCTCATTGCAGGAATTAACCCGCAAGAACTCACACAGTGGATGTGGAACAGCTTTGTTGATGCGGCGGAGTGGGTAATGGTTCCCAATGTTGTTGGCATGTCGCAATATGCCGATGGGGGAATGCTGGCAACAAAGCCCTACGCAAGTGGTGGTGCATACATCGACCGCATGAGCAACCATTGCAAAGGGTGTGCATATGACCGTAAGAAACGTGTGGGCAACGATGCATGCCCGTTTACGGTGTTGTATTGGGATTTCTTCTTACGCCACGACGAGAAGTTTGTAAAGAACCCGCGCGTTGCTCGCCAAGTGCGCGCCGCTCAACAATTGGCAGACCGTGAAGAAGTTCAGGTGACTGCCGTGAATATTTTGCAACGTTTACAAAGTGGTGACTTATGACAGTTATGCATAACACGCCGTACTGTAAGTAGTGAATATTGAGGTAGTGTGGTCATATTCCCCCATTAAGTGCTGGCGATGACGAGGAGATATGCATGCGAGTGAACAAGATTCGTCTCCTGGGAGCCTTCATCGTTCTTGGGCTTTTCATGCAGGCTTGTGGTGGTAATTCCTCATCGAGCAAAGACAAGCGTAATGCGGCGGTAGCAGCTGCCGATGCGGTTGCAAGTGGGCTTGAACCTCAAGCCAATGGTTTTGCTTTCCCGAACTTTGGCGCAGGAGCAACGCCTGAGCAGTTAAATGGTGATGATCTTGTCAAGATG
>JBAXNF010000082.1:0-8444 GCA_037133935.1 bacterium | reverse complement strand
CCCTACGCCGTTGGCGCTTTGTTGTTGGCGCACGACCTCAACATCCCAGTAGCAAATGGTGAAGCAAACGCCATTGCCTACGGCGTCACTCCATTCTTGGTGGGCGACTTGTTGAAGTTGGCTCTTGCTGGTCTCCTCACGCCACTCGCTTGGGCAACTGTTTCTTCAAAGGGCAAGTAACCATGGCAGTTGTGCTGCGTGAGTTCGCGGCGTCACACCCAACAGACGTAGGTGTTCGCGATGGGCGCACAGTGCTCACCTGGCCACAACTCAATACGTTGGTCAACAAAATTATTAACGCAATCAATGCAAGTGATCTCGGCCCCAGCCGCCGTGTTGCAGTCTTTGCGGAAAACAGCGTTGAAACTGCTCTCGCTCATTTGTGCACTTTGCATGCAGGTGGTTCCAGTGTTCCCGTGAACTTTCACTTGAACGCCGATGAAGTTGCATACATCTTGAAAGACTCCGATACGCGATTATTCTTCACTGGTCCTGAAAACCTTGAGCGTGCAATTAATGCTGTTGCATTGTTGGAAAAGCCAATTCCCATTGTGGTCTGGCGTCCGCAGGCAGCAGTTGGTGCAGGGGTTGTCACCCTCGATCAGTTCATTGCCAACGCATCTGAAGACGAGCCATCAAGCAATGTGCCACCGCGGCCGAACCTCATGTACACCAGCGGCACCACTGGTGTACCTAAGGGTGTAGAACTTCCGCCCACCATGTTTGCTGGCGGCAAAAATATTGATGAACACATTGCGGCATTGCAGTTGAACCGTTTTGCAATGTTGGGTGCACACATTGTTGTGGGCCCGATGTATCACACGGGCCCGCTGTCGGGCGTGCGTGTGCTTGCTGCAGGAACACCTGTTGTCATTCTGGAAAAGTTCGACCCAGAGCGTGTTTTGCAACTCATTGAAACCCACAAAGTTGCCAGCAGCGTCATGGTGCCAACGCACTTCAAGCGTTTGCTCGACCTTCCTGTAGACGTTCGCAAAAAATACGACGTGTCGAGCGTGAAAATTATGTCGCACACTGGTTCGGCTTGCCCCATCGATGTGAAACAGCAGATGATCGAATGGTTTGGTCCTGTTTTTGTCGATGCCTATGGCGCAACCGAAGTAGGAACCGTTTGTTCCATTGCAAGTGAAGATTGGCTGACGCATCAAGGTTCGGTGGGTCGCGTCATTCCACCATTTGCACGTTGCGTTGTTGTTGACGACGATGGCAACGAGCTGCCCGCAGGCACCGAAGGCCGTCTCTTTTTCGAAGACTCCACGGGGCGTGGCGTTGTGTACCCGAATGACCCAGAAAAATCTGCCAAGGCTCACTTGCGCCCAGGCGTTTTCACTCTCGGAGAAATTGGTTACGTCACCACCGATGGTTTTGTATACATCACCGACCGTTTCAGCGACATGATTGTTTCGGGTGGCGTCAACATCTACCCAGCCGAAGCTGAAAAAGTTCTCATTGAACACCCACAAGTTGCCGACGTTGCCGTTATTGGCGTGCCCGACACAGACATGGGCGAAGCCGTGAAAGCACTTGTTGTTCCACAAGACATCAACAACGCTCCGACTCCAGAAGAACTCATTGCGTTGTGCCGTGAACATCTCGCTGGGTACAAGTGCCCACGTACCGTAGAAATTGTTTCTACTGTGGGTCGCAATGCCATGGGTAAAATTAATAAGCGCACACTGCGTGCCCCTTATTGGGAAAGTGGCCGCACAATTGGCTGATGCGGGGGCATCACAATGGGGGAACAATGACAACTCAAAGCGGTGAAGCAGAGAAACTGGTACTCAGTGAAACTCCTGCGCCTAACGTGCGGCGCTTAACGCTCAATAGGCCAAGCAAGCGCAATGCGTTGTCGCATGCGTTACGTACACAATTGTTTGAACTGTTGCGTGAAGCCGATGCAGACCCAGAAGTTAACGTCATCATTATTCGCGGTGCAGGTCCAAGCTTTTCTGCCGGTTACGACCTTGCGCAAGACAAATCGGAAACTCCACCATGGCCAATCAGTACGGCTGATGGTGCATGGGCACGTCATGTGCTCACCGGCTGGTTTGAAATGATGGATATGGCAACACCCATCATCGCCCAGGTGCACGGCTTCTGTTTGGCAGGTGGCACCGAGCTCGCCACTGCATGCGACCTTGTTTATGTTGCTCACGATGCGCAGGTGGGTTACCCACCAGTGCGTTCCATGTCGTCACCCGACATGGCTTGGCATGCCTGGATGCTGGGTATGCGCCGCGCCATGGAAGCAATGCTCACGGGCGATTCCATGACAGGCGATGAAGCAGTTGCCGCAGGTTTTGCTAACCGGGCATTCGCTGCCGAGAAACTTGATGCTGAAGTGTTAGCAATTGCCGAGCGGGTGGCAAAAGTTCCTGCCGACCTGCAGGCGCTTAATAAGCGTGTAGTGCACCGTGCCATGGAGGCCATGGGAATGCGTGATGGCATGCGCGCCACCGCCGACATCAACGCACTTGGTTTCCATCAACGAGCAAGTAAAGAATATTTCGCAAAATTTGCAGGGGGAGTCACGCAGGCTCTTGATGCACGAGACAGTTCATTTGGTGATTATCGAACAGGGGAGAAATAGCAATGAGTAATTCCATTGATGCAACAGACATTACAAAAGTAAATATGGTGTCGCCCGAAGTTCTCGAGTGCCCATATCCGTATTACGAGCGTGTGCGCGAAGAAGCGCCGGTTCACCAAACTCCGCTTGGGTTCTGGGCAGTATCACGTTATGAAGACGTGTTGTCGGTGGTGCGTAACCCCGAAATGTTCTCCTCGCTTGCCCAAAGCAACTCTTTCGTTACTACGCCGCCACCTGAAGTCATCGAAATTGCCAAGCAGGGGTATCCACGAGTCAACACGTTGCTTTCTAATGACCCGCCTTCACATACACAATTTCGCAACTTGGTGAACAAGGCGTTCTTGCCAAAACGCGTGGCTCAGTTGGAAGACTCCATTCGTAAAATTACCAATGACCTCATTGATGCTTTCATTAACGATGGCAAGGTCGACCTGGTCGAGCAGTTCGCCGTTGGTGTTCCTCTCACCGTTATTGCCGATGCACTTGGTGTAGACCGTGCCGACATGCCGAAGTTTAAAAAATGGAGCGACGATTCCGTTGCACCTCTTTCAGGAATGCTCACCCCAGAGCGCCAAATTGAGTGTGCTCATAGCCGCATTGAATTTCAGAATTACATGGTCGACCGCGTTCATGAGCGTGAAGCAAACTTGCGCGACGATTTGTTGTCCGACCTCGTGCAAGCACGATTCGACTCGGGTGAGCGCGCTGGCGAAGGAATGACAATGGCAGAAATGCTCGACGTCATTGCACAACTGTTGGTTGCAGGAAACGAAACCACCACAAAACTCATTGCTGCTGCCACTTTGATGCTCATTGAAAACCCCGAGCAAATGGCCAAGGTGCGCGCCGACCACTCACTTATTCCTAACCTCGTTGAAGAAGCATTGCGCATGGAAGCCCCCGTGCAAATGTTGCCGCGTTTCACCAAAGAAGATGTTGAAGTAGGTGGCGTTGCAATACCTAAGGGCTCTGTAGTCATGGTCATGTACGGCTGCGCAAACCGTGATGGCGCAAAGTACCCCAACCCCGACATGTTCGACATTGAACGCGATAACGCCCGTACGCAAATGGCTTTTGGTCAGGGCCCGCACTTCTGCGTAGGTGCAGCACTGGCTCGTAGCGAAGCACGCATTGCTTTTGAACTACTGCTCAGCAGGCTCAACAACATCGCACTTGCAAGCGTTGATACTCCAACACATCGCGAATTGTCAATGACCCTGCGCGGTCTTACCAACTTGCATCTCACTTTCACCCCCGCATAAAGACAGGAACCCCCATGCCGGTAGATCTCAACAACCTTCAAGTAACGCGCTATGAAGTAGTGAACCCCGGAGAGAACGGCATCGCTGTTGTCACCTTGAACAGACCCGAAAGTCGTAATGCGCAAAACAAGCGCATGACATACGAACTTGAAGCATGCTTTTCTGCTGCGTCACGCAGCAGCCAAGTAAAGGTCATAGTGCTGCAGGCCGATGGCCCACACTTCTCGTCGGGTCACGACATGCGCGACGACGAAAGCCATCGTGAGTTCGATCTTGTTTTCCCCGTAGGTGGTTTTGGCCGTGAAGGTCAAGAAGGCCAAATGGCATGGGAAGAAGAGGTGTATTTCAACATGTGTTGGCGTTGGCGCAATTTGCCCAAGCCAGTTATTGCTGCAGCACAAGGAAAAACTATTGCGGGCGGTCTCATGTTGCTGTGGGTAGCCGACATCATCATTGCTGCCGACGACGCAATGTTCACCGACCCTGTTGTGGGCATGGGCGTGAATGGTGTGGAATATTTTGCACACCCATGGGAGCTTGGCCCTCGTAAAGCAAAAGAAATGCTTTTCACTGGCGGGTGGTTTACTGCGCAAGAAGCAGCAGCAACAGGCATGGTGAACAGAGTGGTTCCTGTTGCTTCATTACGTGACGAAACGATGAAGATGGCAGCGATTATTGCACAGCGCCCATCGTTCGCCTTGAAGCTTGCCAAGGAAAGTGTGAATCAAACCCTTGAAGCACAAGGACAATGGAATTCATTGCGTACTGCATTTGTGCACCAACATCTTGCCCATGCCAACAACCGCATCAAATTTGGTATACCTGTCGACCCGGGCTCTGGTCGTAAGTCGTAAGGGAATCTCGCATAGCATTAGATGTGACAAAAAATGCCGAAACTGTAGCGCGCAAGCTTGGGCGACCTCGCGCCGTTGACTCGGTCGACACACGGGTGCGTTTGCTTGCAGCTGCACGAACCTGCTTTGGGCAAAATGGTTTTGAAAAAACAACCAATGCTCAAATAGCCGAAATTGCAGGCATCACTACGGGCGCCATCTACCACTACTTCCCATCAAAAGTGGAACTATATGCGGCAGTGTTCGAGGGTGTTCAAGATTTCATTTATTCCGAATTTGAATATGCCATCAATGAACACGACACGCTGGTGGAGCGCTTCAATAGCATTCTCGATATTTCTGTACGCATTAACCGCGACGACCCCAGCATTGCTGGCTTCGTTGTTGACGTGGCCTCTGAAGTACAACGCAATCCTGAACTGCGCAGCGTCACTTCACTGTTGCGGCACCGCACTGGGGCCTTTTTGGAAAAACTCTGCGACGACGCAGAACAGAATAATGAGATCCGACCAGGGGTATCGCGCGAGTCGCTTCGGGACCTCCTCAATGCTCTTTTGGCTGGCCTTTTGAGGTTCTCCACTCTCATCAACGACTCGGCTCGCCATGGGGCAGCAGTAGAAGTCTTGAAACTCATGCTGAGAAATGCAGTCTTTGCCTCTGGCCCATATGTGGTTCGCCCCCGTAGTGGGTCAAGTGAGTCTCAGCTCGCAGTCTGAATCGTACGAGAGGTACTGAAGGTGCGAGAATAAAAGCATGACAACCCAGATCCCCGTGGCCGAAGAACTTTTCACCTGGCCTTCTGACTCACCCCAACTCATTGGCACGCGTTTCCCAGAGAGCGGCGTCACCACCTTCCCGCAGTCGAAGTCTTGCCCAAAGAGTGGCAGCGAAAACGGTGAGCGCGTTTTGTTGCCTCGTCAAGGAACTTTGTGGAGCTGGACCGTACAAGGCTTTCTTCCCAAGTCACCTCCTTATGCCGGCAAGGAAACAGCTAAGACCTTTAAGCCTTATGGAGTTGGTTACATTCAGCTAGGCAACGAGGTTATTGTTGAATCGCGTCTGACAACTGCAGAGGCAAGTGAGTTAAAAATTGGCATGGACATGGAACTCGTCATCATTCCTTTTTCCACCGATGACGATGGCAATGACCTCATTACTTACGCATTCGCACCAGTAAAAAAATAACAAGAAAATTTTATTGAAAGGCAAAACCATGGCAGAAGATGTAGCAATTATCGGAATTGGAATGCACCCCTTTGGGCGCCACGACAACACCGGCATGGAAATGGGCGCTTACGCCGCTCGTGCCGCGATGAAAGACGCTGGTTGCGACTGGAGCGATGTGAACTACGCCTTTGGTGGTTCAGCATCTGCTGGAAACGCCGACAGCATGGTGTCGACCCTGGGCCTTACTGGCTTGCCTTTTATCAACGTTGCTAACGGTTGTGCAACCGGTGGTAGCGCACTCATCAGCGCATACAACGCCATCAACGCAGGTGCTGCAGATGTATGTATGGCTATTGGTTTCGACAAGCATGAAAAAGGAGCCTTTGCTCCCGACCCAGCAAGTCATGGCGTAGGGCAGTGGTACGGCGATACAGGCCTCATGCTCACCACTCAATTTTTTGGGATGAAGATCCAGCGCTACATGCATCAATTTGGTATTTCTGAGTCAACACTTGCAAAAGTTGCAGTGAAGAACTTTCATAACGGCTCATTGAACGAAAATGCTTGGCGCCGGAAGCCACTCACCGAAGAGGAAGTATTGAACTCCCTCATGTTGTCGAACCCGCTTACTCAGTACATGTTCTGCTCGCCGGGTGAAGGCGCCGTTGCCTTGGTGCTCGCCCGCGGTGACATTGCCAAGAAGTTCCAGACAAAGCCTGTGTACTTGCGCTCAGCAGTATTGCGTAGCCGCCCATTCGGCAGCTTTGAAGTGTTCAACTCATGGTTGTCTCCTGACCGAGGCAATAGCCCTTCAGTAGGTGCAGCTGCAGCAGCATTTAAAATGGCTGGCATGGGGCCAAGCGATATGGACATCGTGCAGGTTCAAGACACCGAAAGTGGTGCAGAAATTATGCACATGGCTGAATGCGGTTTCTGTGAAGACGGCGAACAAGAAGACCTCATCCAGAGTGGTGCTACCAACCTCGATGGTCGCTTGCCCATCAACACCGATGGTGGTTGCCTAGCCAACGGCGAGCCCATTGGTGCATCTGGCCTACGTCAGGTATACGAAAGTGCTTTGCAGTTACGCGGCGATGCTGGTACCCACCAGGTGCCAAAGCCCATCAAGACTGCTTTCACGCATGTGTATGGTGCCCCTGGCATCAGTGCATGCACCGTTCTGTCGAACTAAATAGCTAAGTCGTCATTGCCCGCGAGCGTTGTGCTCTGCGAGCGGTGTCGGTTGCAAGCACAGCAAGTGCAACCCAAATAAGGCTGAACCCAACTATTCGCGTTGCGTCGAGTTCTTCGTGATACGCCAACCATCCGAGTAAAAAATTGATGGTGGGTACTGAGTATTGCAATGGGCCAAGAACGGTAAGCGGTACGTGTTGTGCTGCGTAGCCAAAGATCCACAATGGAATAACGGTAATGACGCCTGTGCCAGCAATGAGCACCCATTGCCATGTTGATGCATTGTTGATTGCGCTGTCGCTGTTGCCGCCTTGAGCGATCATCAGAACAATTGCGGGTAAAAAGAGAAACATCATCTCGCCAGACAAGCTCTCTATTGACTTCAGCGGTATTTGTTTTTTGAGTAACCCGTATAAAGACCATGAACCTGCAATGAGTAATGCAATGTACGGCACGCGCCCGTAGCCAACAGTGAGTATTGCAATGGCTGCTACTGCCAAGGTGATGGTGACTTTTTGTGCGGTGTTGAGTTTTTCTTTGAGCACCGCCACGCCAAGCCACATGGTGCACAGTGGTGCCATGAAGTAGCCAAGTGCGGTTTCTATAACGTGGTCGTGGGCAACGGCCCAGACGTAGGAACTCCAGTTAATAGTGACCAAAATGCTGGCGGCAAAGAGGCGCCAACCCAGTTCTTTCGAGCGCATAGCGGTGGTAATGATGCGGAGGCGCTTGTGCCAAATGACTAATGGTGCAAGCACGCAGAAGCTGGCAAAAATGCGCCAGCCAATGAGTTCAAAGGGCGCAAACCCGTGGAGGTTCTTCCAGTAAATGGTGAGTAGGCCCCACATCACATACGCGCTCACACCGGCAATGAGGCCAGAGCGCATACGTGGGTCGGGAGAACTCAGAGCGTTGACTTCCAACTGTTGAAGTAGGTAATTTCTTCTGCTGGGCGGCGCTTGCCGACTTTGAAATCTTCACCGGTGTAATACGCAACCGGAATAAGTGCGAGTTGCGTAACAGTGTCGGGCAAGCCGAGCAACTGTGCTGCTTCTTGTTCGTACTTCAAGTGCAAGGTGGTGTAAGCGGTACCAAGGCCACGCGAGCGCGCAGCAAGCATGAAGCTCCATACCGCAGGAAGCAGCGAGCCGTAGTAGCCCGTTTGCGCCTGCACGTCGGCGTTGGGCGGCATGCGGTCGAGGCCGATGGGAATGAGGAGCGCTGGCACCTTTTCAAGAATCGTTGCGAGGTAGTCGGCAGATTCCATAATGCCGTCGGCATCGGTGCGACCCTTTTTCTCCACTTGGGTGCGCTGCATCTCGATGTAGGGAAGGTACGCCTTGCGGTAGATATCGGCGA
>JBAXNF010000081.1:0-8751 GCA_037133935.1 bacterium | reverse complement strand
TACCGCATTGCCTTTACTCAGAGCGCAACTGTGTTGGCACAATTTTTTGTAGCTGCTCCGTTTTTTATTGTGGTCATGGAATCGGCATTTTCTCAGGTTGATGCATCTACTACTTGGGCTTCCCGCACCTTGGGCGCTGGCCCATGGCGCACTTTGCTCACGGTCAATATTCCCATTCTGTGGCCTTCGCTTGTTGCGGGTATTGTGCTCACTTGGGCTCGTGCGCTTGGGGAATTTGGCGCAACCATTACCTTCGCAGGCAATAGCCCACGCTCTACCCAAACACTTCCTTTGGCAATTTACAGTTCCTTGGAAAGCGGCAACGATGCTGCCGTGAGTTTGTCATTTTTGATGATGGCTATTTCCTTCGTGGTTCTCATTTCGTTGCGCCAACGCTGGATGACCGCGTTTCAACGAGGTGCTGCATGACTCTCAACATGCAATGCACTTTCTCCCGACAACAGTTCACTTTGCACGCCGATGTATCTGTGGCTTCTCGAGAAGTTCTCGCCATTACCGGTTCTAACGGTTCTGGGAAGACGACTGCGCTTCTTCTTATTGCAGGTTTACTCAACATTTCTTCTGGTCGTATTGAACTTGACGGGCAAATCTGTGATGGTGACACTTTTGTGCAACCCGAAGACCGGCACGTAGGAATGCTGTTCCAAGATGGTGCCCTTTTTCCCCATCTCACTGTTATTCAGAACATTGCTTTTGGTCTGCGCGCCCGCGGCGTGCGCAAAGATGAAGCATTGAGCCGCGCCATGGGCACTATGGAAAAGCTGGACATTCATACATTTGCCGAAAAGCGCCCACATGAATTAAGTGGTGGTCAACAACAACGTGTTGCCCTAGCGCGGACATTGGTGACGCAACCCAAAATTTTGTTGCTCGATGAACCAACAACTGCATTAGATGCCAGCGCACGTGCGGCGACCCTTGATCTTCTGGCGGAAGTATTTTCGCAATTCACTGGGCCAGTCGTTTTGGTGTCACACGACTCGCGCGATATACAAAAATTGGCCACCACAGAGGCACGTATTGAGGTTCAACACGGCACCCATGTGGTGGCCAATTTAACGAAGTAAATTTTTACAAGTGAGTAATAATCATGTCGCAAGACGACACTGAAATTCCGGCGCCCTCTTCAACATCAAGACGCTCAATCACACCATTGTTAATAATGGCTGCGTAACGCTGTGAACGTGAACCAAGACCAAAACCAGAACCATCTAGTTCCAAGCCCATTGCTTTAGTGAATGCACCAGTTCCATCGGCAAGCATGGTGATGCCATCGGCACTTTGACTTTGCTTCCATGCATCCATCACCCAAGGGTCATTCACGCTGATGCACGCAACCGACTCGACACCTTTGGCTTTGAGTTCATTGAAACGTTGCACGAAACCAGGAAGGTGCACTTTCGAGCAACCAGGTGTGAATGCACCAGGAACTGCGAAGAGAACTACTTTGCCTGTGCCAAGCGCTTCGAGTGAGCTCACTGGCTGTGGCATGCCATCGGCACCAAGCAGGTGAATTGTTACGTCGGGGATCTTGCTTCCAGCTGAAATTATCATGGTGTTATGGTGCCACGAACTTTCGCCTTGCGCCACCCTCTAGCTTAAAAAATCAGGCATTCAGCATGGCTTCAAGTTCATCAAGGGCTACTCGTGGGTCACCCACATGGATGACCTGCATGCCTGCTGCGCGAGCACCTTCAATATTGCCCATGAAGTCGTCGAGGAACACCACTTCGCGTGGGTCCTTAACCCCCAACTCTTGCAAGGTAAGTTCAAAAATGCGCGGTTCAGGTTTACGCATACCTACCAGGGCAGAGTCGATATACACGTCGAACAATTCCTCAGGAACAATGGTCACCAAATAGTCATGAAATTCGCGCATGCCATTCGTTAAGAGGCCCGTCTTGTATCCGCGTTCTTTCAAACCAGCAATATGTTCCAACACATAGTGATTGATGTTGTAGGTGTTGTTCAGCAAAAGAGTTTCAAACTCATTTCCCTGAAAGTGCACTCCTTCGGCGGCAGCAATGGGCGCAATAAGACCTTGAAGGTCGTCACGTGGCAGTTCACCACGCTCCATGCGGTGCCACGGGTGGTCACCCGACTCGTGTTGTGGCCCCATCATGATGGAATGGAGTTGTCGCATTGGGCAACCTAGCGTGTCGGCGATGCGCTGAATTTTTTCCGTGATGGTTGTGATGATGACGCCACCAAAATCGAAGACAACGGAAGTGATGGCGGGGGAAGAAGACATTTCTCTACCTTACGAATTTTGTTGTTGGTAAACCGACACGGACGCTGACCCCTGGCGAAAAAAGTGCATGAACATCACCTTGTGGTGCAGGTAGACCCGCCGCTTGCACCAATGAATCATCTATGTGCACAACTTTTGCACCATGCAGCGACCACGGTTCATGTGAAACAGGGGCATAGCGAATTTTTTTGCGCAGCGTTTCGGAATACAAGCCCCACCGCGCCGAGAGAAAATGTTCAAAGTCGCTTGGTACTACAATTTCGCTGCCCACTTCAATGCGCATTTCTGAAGATGCTTCTAAACCGCGTGGCCATCGCCTCTGCACATGTGTTTCAACAATTGATGTGTTGCCAACCTGCTCAACGCTATGACTCACTTTGCCAAAGCAATATGGCAATGAATACGTAGTGCGCGCTACCACTGTCGGCAAGATCCGATTGATATCGAGAGAAAAGAACCACACACCCGGAATGCCATTGCGAATGACATAGGTGCGCACATTCACTTCAGGGAAAGTTCCTAAATATGGCACTGCAGGAAGGTGCGGTACTCCAATGCCTCGCATTTGGAAAGGAATAAGACCCACGTACGCATTTCCCGCAAATGTGTCGACCAGCAAACCTTCAGGTAATAACGACTGCACCTGTTCTGGCTCATATGCCCAATGCAGGTAAACGAGGTTCTCCCATTTCTGCACCATGACCGCACGCTTCACCGGTACTGGGCACTCGGCTCGATACGTGCGCGTCATGTTGCCTGCAACAACATCATTGCCAACAGCACACCGCGCAGTGTCCACGCAATAGTGCGGGGCCAATTGGTGCGCACCAGTTTGTGCCCAATATCTGCTGTTGGTGCCAATGCCATTTTCTCGTGCAGTGGCACCGAGAGAAAGATGGTGCTTCCTAGTGCAATCGCTAAAAGGAAGCCGCCTACGAAAGGCAACGCAGAGTTCACACCGTTCGGCAAGTCAAAAAGTAACCACAAGGTTGTTGCTCCTTCGCCAGCCATTGGTAGCCCCACTACCCAACCTGTTCGACGTTGGTGTTCTACAGCAATTTCTGACGCACGGTCGATGCCAATAGTTGCAAGCAGTGGGTAATGCACCAACTGTACGAACCAAATAACGCCGACCATCACGCACGTAGCAAGTGCATTTATAACAAGAGGTGCCATACAGGTAACCCTAGGTGAGGCAGACTAAGAACATGAACAGCAGCGAGCAACATGACCATGGCAATAGCGAAAGTCACTCGTACGGAAAAGACGTGCAAAGTGCACTTGCGCCACTCACCAAAGATCTACGCAATGCAATTCCCGATGTTTATAAAGGATTCGGTGAAATGCACGCCGCTGCATTCAAGCCCGGAGCACTCGACGCCAAAACAAAAGAACTCATTGCCCTAGCCATTGCTGTTTCTGTTCGCTGTGACGGATGCATTGCAGCACATGCCAAGGGTGCGGCGCGCAATGGTGCAACCGAAGCTGAAGTTGCAGAAACATTGGGCGTCACTATTTCCATGAACGGTGGCCCAGCAACCGTGTATGGGCCGCGTGCCTTTGCCGCTTTTAAAGAATTTGCCGCAAAGTAAGAGTTACTTTTTGCTTCCAACCGAAGCTGTACCTGCAACAAGACCGAGAAGAATAAACACACTGCCCGCAACCCAGCGCTGTACAAAAGGCAATGCGCGACCGCGTAACAATACGGTGCGCAATGAACTTGCCGTGAGCGCATAAGCACTATCGGTGACACAACCAATAGCAACGAACACAAGACCAAGTACCAAGGCTTGGAACCAAGCCGAGCCCTTATCGGGGTCTATGAATTGTGGCAAGAACGATAAAAAGAACAGTGCAACCTTTGGGTTCAGCGTGTTCACCACAAAACCTTGAACAAAAGCTTTACGAGGTGGCATGGTGGTGAGCGCGGCGTTCATTGCAGCTGGTCGGCGCAAAAGTGTTCGAGCACCAATAAAAATGAGATAAATCGCGCCACACCATTTCACGGTGTTGAATGCGGTTGACGAAGCAGCAAGCACGGCCGACAAACCAGCCGAAGCCGCAATGACGTGCATGAAGTTTCCACATTCCAAACCAGCAACTGCACTCAAGGCGACATTGCGACCGTCAGAAACACTGCGGTTCAAAATATAAATGACCGCCGGACCCGGGATGATGAGCAGCAAAAATGAAGCGACCGCAAACGCACCAAGTGAACTCGCGGGGACCATGCGTTCACTTTACGGCGTGCTCACGACGACCACGGAACTCCCCCAACTGAACGGTGACTATTTTTGAGATTGACATTGGGTGAACCCTCGGTGAAGTCACCCCGTTTACCCTGTTCTATTAGCCCGTAGCCCCGTACGTTTGGAATATGAAATGGCGCCGTGAGAAGTCTGTCAAGCCCAAGCAACTCCACAGCGATGAGTGCCTTTCTATTCATTACTCCACTCTCATGAGTATGTATTCCGCCTACGGCGCAGTACATAGCCCATTAGTTGTGCCAGTGGGTGGCCTCAACTGCTCATGCCCTGCGCCATCTGCAGAGAGTTGCGTTGAAGTAGTCGCCGCAGAACAAGAGCCCGAACCGGCAAAGGTACTCACCACCACCGTGTAGAACTAGGCTTCCCTCAGAAACGAGGGGCCATGAAAATTACGCTTTTGGGCACCGGTAGCCCCATGCCAGATCCACATCGAGCTGGCCCTTCCACTTTGGTGCAAGCGGGAAATCAAAACATTGTGGTCGACTGTGGCCGCGGTTGTGTCATGCGCATTGTTGGCGCTGGCCTCATGCCCCCCATGGTCACCGCTGTCGTACTTACCCATTTACATAGTGACCACATCAGCGACTTAAACGACATCGTGACCACTAAGTGGATCATGTCTCCCGTTTATACGCCGCTCGTTATTGTTGGGCCAGTTGGCACAAAGCGCATTGTCGACGGGCTCCTCATGATGCTTGGCCCCGACGAGGGTTACCGCCTCGATCATCATCGCGACTTACGCGAAGGGCCTGGGTTGGTTCTTGATGTTCGTGAAGTCGCACCGGGCGACACTTTTCAATTGGGTGATGTCACACTTGAAGTGCACCGCACCGACCACCGCCCCGTTTCGCCAACTGTTGGATATCGCATTACACACGAAGGAAAAGTTGCCGCGCTTGCTGGCGACACTATTCCGTGTACCGAACTCGATGCGCTAGTGCACAACGCCGATGTGTATGTACAAACTGTTTTGCGTGAAGACCTCGTTCGTACGCTTGCAGCATTTGTTCCACCACTTGAAGAACGCTTCACTGACATTCTTGATTATCACTCAACTGTGCAACAAGCGGGCGACACCGCAGCACGCAATGGTGTAAAAAAATTGATGCTCACGCACTATGTTCCAACAATGCAGCTCGGTTCTGAAGAAGAGTGGCGTGCACTTGCAGCAGAACACTTTGCAGGTGAAATTATTTTAGGGCCAGACCTTACTTCGCTAGAGGTGTAGCGCTGTCGGGTGTGCGCATTGTCAGCCACACACCACATAGTGCTACCGCTAAGCCAAGCACTGCGAGCACACCCAGGCGTTCACTAAACAGAATTGCGCCTTCTATGGTGCTTAATGCTGGCGTCAGAAAGAACAAGCTACTTACACGGGCTGCTGCATGTTTGCTGAGCAGCACCATCATGATGAGCACGGCGGCAATAGAAAGCACTATTACTGCCCACGCTAATGAAAACCACACGCGTGCAGTGGAATGAAACTGCCAATGCTCATTGGTGATGGCTAAGACAAACATGACCGCACTAGCGACCACATATTGCAGTGACGTTCCACGTAAGAGCGGCATGGCGCGTCCACGTGCTCGCTGAATCACTGTTCCCGATGCCATGCCAATAATTGAAACAACCATCGCTGTAATGGCAAGCGCTGTAATTCCTGAACTATGTGCGTTGCGCCGGTCGATGAGCACAGCAATAACACCAAGAACCCCAAGACCAATGCCGCACCACTGCAATGGTCTCAACTTTTCTTTCAGTACCCAATTACCAACAAACGACGTGAGTACTGGGTGCAGCCCAGCGATGAGTGCGCTCACGCCCGAGGGCAAACCTTGCGACACCGCAAAAAACACTCCGCCTAAATACAGCGCGTGCATACAAACACCCACCACAACTGTTGGCGCAATATGTATGCGCTCTAGCTTCGGTGCTTTGGTAAGTGCCGCAATGACCCATAAAGCAACCGCTGCCAACAAAAGTCGAATTGCTAAAAATGTAAACGGGCCGGCGTCGTGTGTTCCGTAACGCGCAACAATGAAACCCGTGCTCCACAACAACACAAAAAGTGCTGGTGCATATTTTTCAAGTTTCACTTGTGGCTAGTTCCCTGCCAGGCGTCCACCCAAGTTATAACTCTGCCCTGTTGGGCCATTCACCGGCATTGTGGCAATGAAGCGTGCAATAGGAACAACATCGCTTGGGTCTTTCAACCAATCGCCCATTTTCTCGATGTAATCAAGAAATTGTGATGACGGGTTTGCATCGGGAGTAGCAAAGCCAGCCATTGGTGTGCGCACTGGGCCAGGGAGAATTTCATTGACCGCAATGTTTGAGCGCCGCCACTCAAGCGCGAACTGACGCACTAAGTGCGAAACAGCTGCTTTAGAAATGCCATACATTCCGTTACCCAACATGTTCTGTCGGCCAGCAGCAGAACCAGTAACAATGAAACGCCCACCGCCATCTTTCAGCGCTGCGTGTGACGCGCGTGCAAGGTACAACGTGCCGAGCAAGTTGACGTTGACCGTTTGCTGAACATCTTCATCGCTCCAGCGCACCAACGGTCCAATTTCGCCGGCAGCACCATGGTTTGCAAAAACGGTATCGAGGCGACCGTATTCGGCCAAGGTTGCTGCAATGAGTGCATTGCATTCACTTTGTTGAGTGACATCGCACCTAACACCAATTGCTTTGCCACCTGCCTTCACAATGTCGCTTGCAATGCGTTGTGCTTTTTCACCATTGCGGCCAGCAATAACTACCGACGCACCCTCGGCTCCAAAACTTCGCGCAAATGCTTCGCCAATACCGCTAGTGCCACCTGTTACTACGAGTACTTGCTCTGCGATGTTGGTCATAGCAACACTCTATTACTCCGTCTCACTTACTCATTTGGCGTAGAGTCGCTGCGTGGCAAGTTCTCTTCGCACTGAATTGCTCAATGTCAGCTTCGGACCCCGAATGCTTCTCGACAAAGTGAGCTTTTCCGTTGACCCAGGCCAATGCTGGGGCATCGTTGGGCCCAACGGTGTGGGAAAAAGCACATTGATGAAAACGCTGTCGGGTCTTGTTGTTCCCGACTCAGGAAAAGTAGTTGTTACCCCTAGTTCATCAACAGTGGGTTACCTCCCACAAGAACCAGACCGCCAAGTAGGTGAAGACGTAAGGGCATACCTTGCACGGCGTACTGGTGTAACGGCTGCAAGTACTGCACTCGATGCCGCAACCATGGCACTTGCCGAAGGCACCGATGGCGCAGACGACACGTACTCCACTGCACTCGATACGTGGCTTGCACTCGGCGGCGCAGACCTCGATGCACGCATTGGCAAAACATGGGCCGACCTTGAACTACCCGAGGCACTTCTCGACCGACAAATGACGGTACTCAGTGGTGGCGAAGCTGCACGTGCTGGTTTAGCTGCACTTATTTTGTCGCGATTCGATATTTACCTTCTTGACGAACCCACAAACGACCTCGATCTCGATGGACTTGCACGATTGGAAGAATTCGTTAAAGGAATACCCGGTGGTGTTGTTCTTGTGAGCCACGACCGCACGTTTCTGGAACACACCATCACACACGTTTTGGAAATTGACGAATTTACACATCAAGCAAAAGCAACTGCGGGTGGGTGGAATACATTTCTCTCTGAGCGTGCCATTGCCAAAGAGCAAGCATGGGAAGACTTCGAAACATACGACACCAAACGTTCCAATCTTGCTGGTCGCTCACAGCGTGAACGTGAATGGGCCACACAAGGTGTCGCAAAGGCAAAAAAGAAACCAAATGACGGCGACAAAATAAGTAAGAACCTAAAAATGAATTCGTCAGAACAGCTTGCTGGTAAGGCTGCTCGCACCGATAAAGCAATGGAGCGCCTTGCCGTTGTAGAAAAACCACGAGAGGCCTGGCAACTACAACTCACCATTCCATTGCGTGAACGTAGCGGAGACGTTGTTGCTCGGCTCACCAATGCAGAAATTAACTATGGCTCATTCCACTTTGGGCCAGTGAACTTGCAAATTACTTTCGGCGACCGCATTGCCATCGTTGGTCACAACGGCAGCGGCAAGAGCACTCTCATCAACACTCTTCTCGGGCGTAGTTCTCTCACTGGTGGTGAACAGTGGCTTGGGCCCGGCGTTGTTGTGGGAGAACTTGAACAAGCGCGCTACCAACTATCGGGTCGTAACGCCGAAGGCGAA
>JBAXNF010000080.1:0-8784 GCA_037133935.1 bacterium | reverse complement strand
GGCAAACGACAAAGTATTCGATGGTGCGTGTCGCCAGAACGGTATCAGCAGGGCGAAAAATGTTGAAGAAGCATTTGATACCGCGGCATGCTTTGCTACTCAGCCGTTGCCCAAAGGCGGACGCACAGTTATTTTAACTACCGCAGGAGGATGGGGGGTTGTCACTTCCGATGCGCTGATGTCAACCCAAGAACTCACATTGGTGGATCTACCCGAAGACCTAAAGGCGGCTATCGATGAAAAGCTTCCGCCGCGTTGGAGCAAGAGTAACCCCGTCGATTGCGCAGGTGGAGAGACTCGCGACACCATTCCTGAAGTGATGGGGCTGATTGCTCGACATCCAGATATTGACGCAGTCATCTATCTCGGTATTGGTATTCAGTCAAACCAGGCTCGTTTGATGCATGAAGGGAAGTTCTATCCCGACCATGGCCTTGAGCGCATTGTGGCCTACCACGAACGCCAAGATGCTCGTTTTGCTGAAGCCGCCGATGAACTCATTAAAGAAACTGGCAAACCAATACTCATCGCGAGCGAATTGGCAATAGCAGATCCGCAAAATGCTGGTCCGCGTACGGTACGTGAAACAGATCGGTATTGCTTCCCTAGTGGTCACAGAGCAGTGGCTGCGTTAGCTCATATGGTTCGCTACTCGACGTACCTTACTGTTCGTCAATGACCGACACTTCGCGTCCGAGCAGACAGCGGCGTACGCGCCGGCCTGGGCTTGTACTCGGAGTCGTTGGCGTGCTCGGCGCATTACCTTTTACAACTTTGTGGTTGGGTGGAAATTCATTGGCGCAGCGGACTGCAGGAAATAATGTTGTTTCCATAAAAATTTTAACAACCCCAGTACTTTCAGCGAGGCGCACTGCACAGAACATTGTCGACGAAATATCACGAGAAGCACTTGCTCAAGATCTCTCGAGTGTCGCCGAGAAAATGCCAGGGAAGGCATGCCTTAAAGTGACGCGCGGTAATAGCACTGTCTACGAGAAGCGAAGCGACTCACTACTTATTCCCGGCAGTAATCAAAAAATAGTCACCGCGGCCGCCGCGGCGACTTTGCTTCCAGTGTCAACGGTTTTCACTACTCGAGTATTCGGCAAGGTTGACGGGTCGAAAGTCTCGGGGAACATCACTCTCGTCGGCGGAGGAGATCCGTTATTGACAACGAACGACTACGCACAGATGGAGAAGTTTCCTACCTTGAAACGCACTTCACTTGAGGTGCTCGCGCAACGTGTGTTTGCTGCTGGTATTCGCACTGTCGAAGGTTCGGTCGTTGGTAACGATGATTTGCTTTCTCAAAGTCGATACATAGCTTCGTGGGGATCTGGGGTGAGGGGAGTAGAGGGTGGCCCACTCGGCGCCCTGATGGTAAACGATGGAGTTGTAGTTGCGAATCCCATTAAACCCGATGACCCCAGCCTTGCGGCGGCAACTGAGATGACGAGAGTTCTGCGAAAAATGGGCGTTGTAGTAATTGGTGAAGCATCTGCTGGCGCAAAGGTATCCGAGGGCGACTCTGAGATTGCCAATATTTCTTCCGCACCTCTTACTGATGTAATAGCCGAGATGCTCACCAACAGCGACAACAACACTGCAGAGATTTTGTTACGTCATATCGGTTTCGCACACAACGGCAAGGGAACCACAGAATCTGGTCTTGAAGCAACTGTTAAGCTCTTAACGAGTTGGGGTTTCACGAACTATGTCCTAAAGGATGGTTCCGGGTTATCACGTGATAATCGTTTGACGTGCTCCTTACTTGTATCTCTTTTGTCTCGACCAGAACTCACCGCGGTATTCGGCCACGGTCTCGCCACTGCAGGAGCAACAGGAACGCTCTCTGATACCTTCAATAAGTCTCCTGTTGCGGGCAAATTACGTGCAAAAACGGGTACTTTGCTGAATGTGAAGTCGCTAAGCGGTTACTTGCCTCAAAAAGAGGGAAGCGCCCTATATTTCGCCTTCATTCTCAACGGCACTGCTATTGCCGACCAGGGGAATTACCGACCTCTATGGGATGCGTTAGGGCTGGGTCTGTCTCGATATCCAGCGCGTAGTTTGACCGCTGCCTTTGGGGTATTGCCGTAGCACTCGGCCATCTCATTGCCTATATAAAGGCTCGAATTACCCCTAGGGAGTAATTGGAGGAGTTCGCTGCTACAAATGCACACATGGGTTTTTCTCCCTCCTCAAATGATGATGTCTTTGACCTTGTCGTGTCATACGCCAAACAGGAGACCATCGAACCTTTACGCGGCGCATTGCGTTGGATTCTCTGGGGTCTTGCGTCGATGGCATTCATCTGCACAGGTCTTGTATTCATCGTATTAGGCGTAGTTCGCGTCACTCAAGATGTGTTGGGCGATTCCTTCCAACATTCATGGTCATTTGTCTCCTACTTTGTTGGTGTCTTGGCATGTGGAATAGTGGTGGCCTTTGCACTCATGAGTATCAAGAAGGATTCTTTATGACCGCCAATGAACGTATTTCGCGTGAAGATTTGGAAAAACGTTTTGCACATTTGCAAGACGATTTCCAAGGAAAATTTGAAAATAAAAAACAAATTGTACTCACGTTGGCTGGAGTGGGAAGCGTTGTACTCATGTTGTGTAGTTATCTGTTCGGACGACGTCGCGGTGCGCGTCGATCGACTCGGGTTCAATTCCGTCAAAAATGAGCAAGATCAAAAATTCCACTTTGGGCTCGTTGGCTTTATATGTTCTTATAGGGCGAATACCTTTCAGAAAACGGCTGCTGACATCGGCTCTCAGGCGTTCACGAAAGGCAAGTGGTGCTTACTTGATATTTCGCATAGTACGCCGTTTAGTGCGCACTCAAGATCACACTGAAGTTACTCTCGTGACGCGAGAGGCAACCGTTGAGATCCATTAATACGTCTCATCTGTGCCGAAGTTCCGTTTAGTTCGGTCATACTAAGGGAATGGATTCTCAAGGTTTTGTGCTCGGCGAAAAGGTGATGCTGGTAGATCGCAAAAAACGGCGCTATCTCATTGACCTCGTCAGTACCGGAGAATTTCATAGCCATGCTGGCTTTGTGCCGCATCTCGACATTGTTGGATGCTTAGATGGTGCGGAAGTGGTATCCACTAAAGGAGCGCGTTATCTCGTTTTGCGCCCCACTCTTGAAGACTTTGTGGTGGAGATGCCTCGCGGCGCACAAGTCATCTATCCAAAAGATCTTGCAACAATGTTGATGATCGCTGATATTCGACCAGGTGTCAAAGTGTTGGAGTCCGGCGTCGGTTCTGGTGCACTATCGATGGCCATGCTGCGCGCCGGGGCCATCATCACTGGCTACGAACTACGAGAAGATTTTGCGAATCGCGCCATTGCGAACGTGAGGGCCTTCTTGGGTGAGCAAGCTCTCAAGAATTACCAAGTGGAATTGCGCAATTGCTACGACGGAATTGATGCGACCGAACTTGATCGTGTTGTTTTAGATCTGCCAGAACCATGGCTCGTGGTGCCGCATGCAACACAAAAAATGAAACGTGGTGGCATTTTGGTGGCTTATACGCCAAGCATCACGCAGGCAGTTCGAGTGCGTGAAACCTTCGACGAGCGCTGGACAAGCGAAAGAACACTAGAGGTATTGCATCGCACATGGCATATAGAGGGCCAAGCAGTACGCCCAGACCACAGAATGGTCGCTCATACAGGCTTTTTAACAGTAGCCAGATTTATTGGAGATGCTCAGTAGGCCAATTACGGCTCAATGAAGATGCATTCACCGGGGCATTCTTCGGCTGATTCCACAACGGCGTCAATTTGGCTATCGGGGAAGTCTGCAAGACCGTCGGCGCCCTGAGCGTTACCTTTAGCAGTTGCAAATACCTTGGAACCCTCTTTGACGTAGGCCAAGCCATCATCAAGCAAAGTGAACACGTCAGGGGCAATCTCTTCACAAAGACCATCACCTGTGCACAGATCCTGATCGATCCAGACCTTCATGTTGGGGGCTCCCTCTGTATAGAACTGCACTACAGCAGTTGTACTGACTGGCAAAATGATACACGGCGGGAGTCCTAAATAGGAACTTTTCGCGTTGTTTGCCCTCGCTAGTGTTTGCTGCCCGATTTCGGTAGATAATGAGGTAAACGAGGTCAGGAGCCACTGCAGTGTCTAGCGACAATCAACAACCTGAATCACAAGTGAACAAAACCTCGCTGGAGTCTCGCTTGCTCGAGACCAAGGGTCAATTAGCTCGTGTTGTAGCTCAAAACGAGAAACTTGCATACACGCTGCGCGAGTCTCGCGAACATATCGCTCATTTGCGAGAAGAAGTAGACAAACTGTCCCAGCCCCCGCATGCCTACGGCGTTGTTGTGGGAAAGAATGATGATGCATCCATAGACATTTTCATTCAGGGTCGCAAGATGAAAGTGCAGTTGCATCCCGACATCGACTTCGACGTTCTCGAACGTGGATCAGAGGTGCTCCTCAATGACAGCATGAACGTTATTTCAACTAGGCGACCCGAAACGTCTGGAGAGGTTGTTCAACTTAAAGAGATCTGTGAAGACGGTTTCCGTGCAATCATCACCTATCGCGGCGATGACCAAAAGATCTGCGAACTTGGCGACTCTCTACGAGGAATGCATTTACGTCCCGGAGATCTGTTGCGTTTGGAACCAAAAAGTAACCTCCTCATCGAGCGGCTCCATCAACCCGAGGTCGAAAATCTTTTGCTCGAGGAAGTGCCACTTGTTAGCTACAGCGACATTGGTGGTCTAGATGCACAAATTGAGCTCATCGCCGATGCCGTAGAGCTTCCGTATCTCTATTCCGATCTCTTTGCGGAATATCACCTGCCTGCGCCGAAGGGCATCCTCCTTTATGGGCCGCCAGGATGCGGTAAGACTCTCATCGCCAAGGCGGTAGCAAACAGCCTTGCGAAAAAAGTTGCAGACGCAACTGGACACGATAAAGGTCGTAGCTACTTCATCAATATTAAAGGACCAGAACTTCTCAATAAGTATGTTGGTGAAACGGAACGACAAATACGGCTCATCTTTCAAAGGGCTCGCGAGAAGAGCGAAGAGGGTTGGCCTGTCATCATCTTTTTCGACGAAATGGATTCGATGTTTCGTATTCGAGGCTCTGGCATCAGCAGCGACATGGAGTCAACAATTGTTCCGCAACTACTAGCCGAGCTTGATGGTGTTGAAAGTTTGCGCAACGTCATCGTCATCGGAGCAACGAACAGGGAAGATCTCATAGATCCGGCAATTTTGCGTCCCGGACGACTTGACGTAAAAATCAAAATTGATCGCCCGACCGCAGATGCGGCACATCACATTTTTAGGCGGTATCTCACTTCAGAAATTCCAATACACGCCGATTTGCTGAGTGCATTTGACGGTTCCACAGAAGCAGCTCTTGAATCTTTGCTCTCGCACTGTGTAGCACGCATGTACAGCGACGCTAATGAAAACCGTTTCCTCGAAGTGACATACCAAAACGGCGATAAGGAAGTTCTCTTTTTCCGCGATTTCTCGTCTGGAGCAATGATTGAAAATATCGTTCGGCGAGCAAAGAAATCTGCAATCAAACGAACCATTGACACTGGTGAAAGGGGAATCACTGAAGGTGACCTCATCGAAGCCATTGCCCAAGAGTTCAAAGAGCATGAAGATTTACCCAGCACCACAAATCCAGACGACTGGGCACGGATCTCTGGCAAAAAGGGCGAACGAATTGTCTTCATTCGCACACTGATTAATGAACACGCTGACCCTGGTGCTGCTTCAGGTGGAAAATCAATTGAACACGTTGTGACCGGTCAGTACCTGTAGTCACTTATGGCGCTACCGAAAGTCTGTGGCATTGAAACGGAATACGGGGTCATTTCCCGCGGTTTTGACAGTAGCCCTATTGTGGCGTCGTCAGTTCTCGTCAATGCTTATGCTGGCGCTTTCAAGCAGAACATTCAGTGGGATTTTGGAGATGAAACACCAGACCGTGACGCGCGAGGTTTTGCTCTAGAAGATGCTTTCCCGCCAGAAGTTGAGACCCATATGGCTAACTCAGTCTTGACGAATGGGGCTCGGTACTACGTAGACCATGCTCACCCTGAAATTTCTACACCTGAATGTCGAACCGCGACGGAAGTTGTGTTGTATGACCGAGCAGGTGAGGAAATTATTAAAGAGAGCATGAAGAGAGCAAATGCTCTGTTGCCTGATCTTCATGAAATTATTACTTATAAAAATAACTCAGATGGCAAAGGTAACTCATATGGCTGCCACGAGAACTACCTTGTTTCGCGAGAATTACCTTTTGGACAATTAGCTACTTTCATTACAACGCACTTTGTTACCCGACAGATTTATTGCGGATCAGGAAAAGTCGGATCAGAGTTTTTAACCGACAAGGCTGACGCTGTTACGTATCAGATCAGTCAACGAGCAGACTTTTTTGAAGAAGAGATTGGCCTCGAAACAACTATTCGTCGTCCCATTGTCAACACTCGCGACGAGCCGCACTGTGACCCAGATAAGTATCGCCGGCTGCATGTCATCGTCGGCGACGCAAATATGTCGGAATATGCCACTTATTTAAAAGTAGGCACCACATCCATCGTGCTGGCCATGATTGAAGACGGAGCATTTCCGTCGCAACTCATTATTGATGGCCCAGTAAATGCAATGCGCACCGTCAGTCGTGACATCAGTATGTCGAAGGCGATTCGTCTTTCTGATGGCGAATTAAAGACTTCCTTAGAAATTCAATTTCTGATTTTAGAGGCAGCTGAAAAATACAATGCGCAATACGGTCTAGATTGTGTCAACAGCGATGATTTTCCACTTGAAGGAAGAAATATTCTCCTGCTCTGGCGCGAAACTCTAACGAACTTGTCAAATGGCGGAGTTGGTTCCTTCGACACCATCGATTGGTTAGCAAAGATGCGTCTCATCAACGCTTACCAAGAGAAAAATGACCTGGCGCCCAATGATACGAGACTTAAGGCTCTCGACTTGCAGTACCACGACATGCGTACAGGCAAGAATCTTTCTGATCGCATGAATTTGAGGAGACTCATTACGCAAGGCGATGCCGACATTGCTCGCACTGAACCACCACAAAGTACCCGTGCATTTTTCCGTGGCATGTGTTTGCAGCGTTGGCCCGAGTTTGTGGTGTCGGCTAATTGGGACTGCCTCATTTTTGATGTAGGGGATGGTCCATTGCGGCGTATACCAATGATGGAGCCATTGAAAGGAACGCGAGCCCTCACCGAAGACCTCTTTAAATCGTGCTCAACCCCAATGGAATTGGTGCTTGCTCTCGGCCTCGAACATTCTGAATTAACATCGTTCAGAATTTCTGATGTGTTCTAATTTCAATACTAAGATACGACTATGTCGGAAAAAATTCGTAAAAGTGTCTCTATTCCAGAAGAAGCCCCAATCGAGGTTATTGAAGATTTAGCGCTTGTGAAAAATGCTCAGGCCGAAAATTTAAAAGCAGATTTAGACAACCTGCTCGATGAGATTGACTCTATTCTTGAGACAAATGCCGAGGATTTTGTGAATAGTTACGTACAAAAGGGTGGGGAATAACTCCTACACTGTTGCTATGTCAATGCCTTTTTTCACACCAGGCGACCATCCAGGTGCCAGTTTTGCCGAATTGCTGAAGCGTGTTGGTATCGATCCGTTTCAAAAGCATCTCACTGAATCATCAACTCAGGTCAATTTTCCGCATGCAACAACATGTGTTGCTCTTCGGTTTGCAGATGGCGTAGTAATGGCCGGCGATCGTCGTGCAACCTCTGGCAATGTCATCTCTCACCGCTCTATGGAAAAGGTTGTCTCAGCAGACAAATTCAGTGGCGTGGCAATAGCTGGTACCGCTGGTCCTGCCATGGAAATGATCAAGCTTTTCCAATTACAACTCGAGCATTATGAAAAAGTAGAAGGCCAATTGCTCTCACTTGAAGGTAAAGCAAATCAGCTTTCCATGATGGTGCGTGGCAACCTTCCTGCCGCAATGCAAGGCCTGGTGGTCGTGCCAATCTTCGCTGGCTATGACCTCCAGAAGGGTTACGGACGCTTATGGGATTACGACCCAACGGGCGGCCGATACGAAGAACGCGAATTCGTTGCAACGGGTTCAGGAAGTGTGCACGCCGGTGCAGTTATTAAAGTCGGTTGGAGAACTTCCATGTCTCAAGATGCAGCAGTTCGTCTTGCATTGAAATCTTTATGGGAGGCCGCCGATTCAGACTCAGCTACAGGTGGCCCCGACACCTTGCGCGGTATTTACCCAATAGTTGCGTCAATTACGGCGAACGGATGGGAACGTATTGACGATGCAACCTTGTCTCACCTTGTAGAAGAACTTATTGCTGAGCACCAAGAACGAAATCAGGAGGTGTGAAATGAGCATGCCATTTTATGTAGCCCCAGAACAGATCATGAAAGATCGCGCCGACTATGCACGCAAAGGAATTGCTCGCGGTAAGGCACTCATTGCTATTCAGTATTCTGCAGGAATTGCCATTGTCGCTGAAAATCCTTCTAACACGCTACGAAAAATCAGTGAAATATACGACCGCATTGCGTTTGCTGGTGTCGGAAAATACAACGAATTCGATCAGTTACGAGTTTCGGGTGTGCGGGCTGCAGATCTCAAGGGTTACCAGTATTCACGTATTGATGTAGATGCACGAAGCCTTGCAAATCAGTACGCGCAAATTCTTGGTCAAATATTCACACATGAGATGAAACCCCTCGAAGTAGAAAAAAA
>JBAXNF010000079.1:0-8808 GCA_037133935.1 bacterium | reverse complement strand
CTACGCATTCCCTGGCGGAATGATGATTGGCACCGACAGCCACACGTCAAACGCTGGTGGTCTTGGCATGGTGGCAATTGGTGTTGGTGGCGCCGACGCAGTTGACGTAATGACTGGCTTCCCGTTCAACGTACGTTGGCCAAAAGTTATTGGCATCAAACTCACTGGCACGCTCTCGGGTTGGTCGAGTCCGAAAGATGTCATTTTGGAAGTTGCACGCGTGCTCACCGTTGAAGGTGGAACTGGCGCAATTGTTGAATACTTCGGTGATGGAGCTGACTCCATTTCCGCAACCGGCAAAGCAACTATTTGCAACATGGGTGCAGAAATTGGCGCAACGTGCTCAGTGTTTTCTTACGACCAGCACATGGCGAAATATTTGAAGGCAACAGGTCGCGCCGACATTGCCGCAGCAGCCGACAAAGTTGCCAGCGAACTACGCCCCGATGATGGCGCACAATACGACCAACTCATTGAAATTGATCTCAATTCACTGAAGCCACTCATTAACGGCCCTCACTCACCTGATCGTGCTCACAAAGTTGGCGCAGGTGTAGGTGCCGCCGCTCGTGAAAACAATTGGCCACTTGAAGTTTCTGCAGCACTCATTGGTAGTTGCACGAACTCTTCTTACGAAGACATCACACGTGCGGCAGCGGTTGCCCGCCAAGCAGCTGCGCGTGGCTTGCGCACAAAAACAGAGTTGCTCATTTCACCAGGGTCTGAACAAATTCGCGCCACCATTGAACGCGACGGGCTCTTGGCAGATCTTGAAGCAATTGGCGCAACTGTTCTTGCTAATGCGTGTGGCCCATGCATTGGTCAGTGGGAACGCCATGCCGATGTCACTGCAAAACCAAACAGCATTGTGAACTCATTTAACCGCAACTTCCCGAAGCGCAACGACGGTTCGGCAAACACATTGTCGTTTGTAACAAGCCCAGACACAGTTATTGCCATTGCATTGTCGGGGCGCCTCGACTTCGACCCCACAGTTGATACCATTACAGCGCCCGACGGCACCGAAGTACTACTTGCTGCGCCAGTTGGTGAAGTTCTTCCCGCAAATGGCTACGACCCTGGCGTTGACACGTTCACACAACCACCGGCAGATGGCAGCAAAATTACTGTTGAAGTGAGCCCGACATCAGATCGCTTGCAATTACTCGAGCCTTTCACCGCTTGGGACGGATCTGACTACATCGATCTTCCTGTGCTCATGAAGGCCAAGGGCAAGTGCACCACCGACCATATTTCTGCAGCAGGAAAATGGCTCACCTATCGTGGCCACTTAGAGAACATTTCTGGCAACTTGTTCATTGGTGCAATTAATGCATTCAATGGCGCAACAGGTGAAGGCAAAGACATTACAGATTGCGGCACACGCCTTTACCCTGAAATTGCAAAACGTTATTCGCAAGCCGGAATTTCATGGTGTGCAATTGGCGATCAGAACTACGGTGAAGGTTCATCACGTGAACACGCCGCAATGGAACCACGCTTCCGCGGTGGCGTTGTTATTTTCGCTCGCTCCTTTGCTCGCATTCACGAAACAAACTTGAAGAAGCAAGGTCTTGTTCCACTCACGTTCTCCGACCCTGCAACATACGAACTCATTGGCGAAGACGATCGCATTAGCGTGATGGGTCTTCCACCAGTTCCCGACAAGCCCATTACATGTCGCATTACAAAGGCAGACGGCTCTACTGTTGACTTCGAAACGAAGCACACCTTTAGCCCCGAGCAAGTGGAGTGGTTTAAAGCAGGTTCTGCGCTCAACATCGTGCGCCAAAACCTCGCCAAGAAATAGAACCTCACCCGGTATATGGGAGAGGCCTCACGCGGGGGGCGTGAGGCCTCTCAACCAAGGAACCCGATGGTGGGGGACCATCGATGGGTTCTTCACGAATCGGTCTTGGGGGAAGTCCGATTCGCTTGTTGGATATATATTGCCTCATTTCTCACTATTACTCAAGGCGAACGACAAGATACTTGGTATCTTATTTTGTGATGGAACTTCGTCAACTCACCAGCCTCTTAGCCATTGCTGACCACGGTTCATTTTCAGCCGCCGCAAAATCGCTCGGAACCGTGCAATCCAACGTTTCTGCCCATATTTCTCGGCTGGAAAAGGTCTTAGGCACCACACTCATCGACCGTCACAGTGGCCAACTCACCGATGAAGGGCTCGCTGTTGCCGAACGCGCCCGGCGCATCGTAAACGAAATGGACAATATTGCGTCCGACATCACAGCCCGTGATGAAAAAATCACTGGGGAAACACGCCTCGGAGTACTCGGTACCACCGCACGTTGGTTCATGCCGCGCCTCCTCACTTCACTCTCTCACTCCCAACCCGGCATTCGTACCATTGTTCATGAGGGCAGCACATCATCGCTGTTACCTCGTCTTGCCAATGGCACTATCGACGCAGCCATTGTTCATTTGCCTGTTGACGACCCAGAGCTCATTACGCAACCACTCTTTTCCGAAGACATGTTGCTACTTGCCCACTCAAAGCATGTTCTTGCCTCATACGAAACCATTTCACTGACAGAACTCGCCACATTCCCATTGTTGCTGCCACCGCGCAGCACTGCATTTCGCCGCATCGTCGACCGCGCAGCTGCGAACAAAGGAGTGGCGTTGCAAGCCCAGGCAGAAATTGATGGCGTACGACTACTTGCTTCTCTCGCCTTTGAAGGATTCGGCGCTGCCATTGTGCCGGCCAGTGCAATTCCTGGGTGGCTAAAAGGCGACTTCGTGCGCATTGCAGTTCCCGAACTTCCGCGCCGTGTAGTGGGTTGGGCCCAACGTCGACGCCCGCAACCCAACCGCGCCACGCGCGCCACGCTTTTAGAAGCACAAATAGTCATTGAGAAATACGGCACACGCCAACCCGGTGTGCACGTTGGCCGTGGTGCATTTCCGCTTGCGAGAAACACTGACCCGCGCGCCTAGTGTTGACGATGTCATGACACTTGCGAACGAATACGCACCTTCCATCGACCTCGTGAAGTCCATCCGTGGAGCCGCACGAGCAGATATTCGTGTACTGAATACTTTCAATCCAGACTCCCCTCGTCGCGTGGTATGGATCAACATTGAAGAAGAAGTACGTCGTGGTGCATTGTCTGCCGATGCATGTTTAGTTATTGAAACTGCAGCAACCATTGCTTGCGATAAGCGGTACCCACTCGTCATGAGCCTTGGTTCATCAGGTGCCGACATTGTTGAAGGCATTGCTGCACTTCACGGTTGGGGTTCTGCAGCACGAGCACTCGCTCGCTGCTCTGGCATTGTTCCTACCATTCATGTTGTGACCGGGCCAGCAGTGTCGGGGCCAGCACTTCTCATTGGGCTCGCCGATTTTGTGGTGATGACCGAAGATGCCTATGCATTTGTTTCAGGGCCAACCATGGTTGCTGAATTCACTGGCGAAACCGTCAGCAACGAAGAACTCGGTGGAGCAGCAATACATGCTCGCGCCAGTGGCGTTGCATCACTCGTTGTCGTAAATGTTGAAGCGGCACATTTGGCAGTAGAACAAATATTGAGTTACCTACCGAACAGCGTTGATGAACTTCCCGAAATGGTCGAGACCGACGACCCGTTCGACCGTCTGACACCAGAAGCAGGCGACCTCATTCCTGCCACATCTACTGGTTCATACGATGTGCGCAAGGTTATTTCTGCTCTTGTTGATGATGGCGAATATTATGAACTTCGCGCTCGGTGGGCAGCAAATGTCGTCACCACCTTTGCCCGCATCGATGGCCGCGTTGTAGGCATAGTGGCCAACCAACCCGTTGTTCTTGCCGGCACACTCGACATTCCGGCAAGTCAGAAAGCTGCCCGATTCGTCGCCTTCTGCGACGCCTTCAACATTCCCCTCATCACCTTGGTCGATACGCCTGGTTTCTACCCCGGCAAAGACTTGGAATGGCGCGGCATGATTCGCCATGGTGCTCAACTTGTATTTGCCTACGCCCGCGCTTCCGTACCGCGTATTTGCATCATTTTGCGCAAGTCATATGGTGGCGCTTACATCGTGATGGACTCAAAGAACATGGGCAACGATGTGTGCCTTGCCTGGCCATGGGCCGAGCTCGCGGTAATGGGCGCTGGCCAAGCCGCTGCCATCTTGCAACGAAGAGCAACACCAGAAGAACGGGCTGCTTTCGAAGCCGACTATTCAGAGCGACTGCTCAACCCCTACATTGCAGCCGAGCGTGGGCTCATCGATGGGGTTATTGAGCCCGCCGACACTCGGCGTGAAATTGCATCGGCTTTGCGTGCCCTCGAGCACAAGCGCGAGCGCCTCCAGGCCCGCAAACACGACAACACGCCCCTGTAAATCACCACACGAGGGTTCTCCCATTGTGAGCCAAGGGGTCAGGTGCTCTATTCTTTCCCACGGGGAGGAAGCCCCTAATACCTAACTTAAGGAGTTCACAGATGGCCGATACCATCACGCTCATCGATGATCGCACTGGAAAAACAGTCACAGTTGCACTCACCGACGGAGTATTCAACTCGTCAGCTCTTCGCGAGCTCGACCCCGATCTGCGCATGTACGACCCAGCATTTCTCAGCACCGCTGCATGCTCGTCGTCCATCACGTTCCTCGATGGCGAAGCAGGTATTTTGCGCTACCGCGGATACCCCATTGAGCAACTAGCGGAAAAAAGCACGTTTCTCGAAGTTGCTTATTTGTTGTTGAATGGTGAACTCCCCACAACGGAGGAACTGAACAAGTGGACCTACGACGTCACGCACCACACGTTCATTCACGAGAATATGCGCAAGCGCTTTGTTGATGGTTTCCATCACGATGCCCACCCCATGGGCATGTTTATTTCCTCGCTTGCTGCCCTCGGCACTTTTTACGATGACGCCAAGGACATTTTCAACAAGCAAGCTCTCGATCGCCAAACGCTGCGCCTGATTGCCAAAGTACCCACACTGGCCGCAATGGCTTACCGCTTTAGCATGGGACTCCCCTTTGTTTACCCCGACAACTCGTTGTCGTACAGCGAAAACTTCTTAAACATGATGTTTAAGGTCGGTGACGATTACAAGGTTGACCCGGTTCTTGCGCGAGCGATGGACCTTCTCTTTATTTTGCACGCCGACCACGAGCAGAACTGCGGAACCACCGCAATGCGCGTCGTTGCGTCGTCTCAGTCAGACCCTTATTCCGCAGCTGCCGGAGCCGCATCGGCTCTCTACGGCCCATTGCACGGTGGCGCTAATGAAGCAGTACTTCATATGCTCCGTGAAATTGGCACAATAGAGAACGTCCCAGCATTCGTACAGTCAGTTAAAGACGGCAATGGCAAACTCATGGGCTTCGGACACCGCGTGTACAAGAACTACGACCCACGAGCAACCATCATCAAAAAAGCTGCATACGACGTTTTTGAAGCAACCGGGCAGAACCACTTACTCGACATTGCTCTCAAGCTTGAAAGAACCGCTCTTGCCGATGAATACTTCATCTCGCGCAAGTTGTATCCCAATGTTGACTTCTACTCTGGGCTCATCTATGAAGCACTTGGCTTCCCGGCAGAGATGTTTACAGTGCTCTTCGCCATTCCACGAACTGTGGGTTGGCTCACACATTACGCAGAACTACTCGATGACAAAGAGCAAAAGATCAGCCGTCCACGCCAGCGCTACACCGGTGCCGGCGAGCGCAATTACACAAAAATAGAAGTGCGCTAACGCGAGATATCAATAACAATTTTTCCGGCATTGGCATTTTTTGCCATGTGCTCATGCGCAATTGCAATGTCGGAAAACTCATAGCGCGAGTCAATAACAGGCTTCAATGCACCTGTTGTAAACAACGGCAGCATTTCTGCAGCGAAGCGTTGGCTGATGGCAATTTTCTCATCGAGAGGCCGTGCCCGAAGCACTGTTCCCACTAGCCGCGCCCGCTTGAACATGAGCCCACCCAGGTTCATTGCTGGTGGAGGCCCTGCCATGGTTCCTACTTGAACAATGCAGCCCTTCAATGCGAGCGAAGCAATATTGCGGTCAACATAGTCGCCACCAATAACGTCGAGAATGGTGTCGACACCTTTGCCATTCGTGAACTTCTTCACTTCTTCCACGAAATCTTGAGTTGAATAATCGACAACAAGATCGGCACCCAAATTTTTGCAAACTTGCACTTTTCCGGTGGAACACGTCACGACCACTCGTGCACCAATGGCTTTGCAAATTTGAATTGCAGCCGTGCCTACTCCCGATGCACCGGCGTGCACCAGTGCAATACGCCCACTGGTAAGACCACCTTGTACAACAAGTGCGTCCCACGCGGTAATAAATACTTCAGGTATCGCTGCTGCATCGTTCACCGAAATGTTCGACGGCACGCGCATTGCTTGTCGTTCGTGCACTACCAAGTACTCGGCATAGCCACCGCCGCTCACAATGCCCATGACGGCATCGCCAACTGCATGTTCACGCACTCGACTTCCAATAGCTGTTACTACTCCAGCAAATTCGAGACCAGGAACATCGTGTTCCACTGGGCTCGGGTTGGGGTATAGCCCCATGCGCTGCATGAGGTCTGCCCTATTCAACGCCGTTGCCCGTACCGCAACGAGTACTTCTTCAGCATCGGGTTGCGGTACGGGAATATCGGCAAAGCGCAGCACTTCAGGCCCGCCAAACTCGGTGAGCACGACTGCGCGCATAACGGTTAGGCCATCTTCTTTTGCAAACGAGTATCGAGTGCTTCCAAGAAACCTTCAGTGGTGAGCCATGGTGCATCTTTGGAGATGAGAATTGACAAGTCTTTTGTCATTTCGCCAGCTTCAATTGCTTCAACACACACTTGCTCGAGCTTCGTTGCGAAGTCGATGAGCTTGGGGTTGTTGTCGAGCTTGCCACGATGCACCAAACCACGGGTCCATGCGAAAATGGAAGCAACTGGGTTGGTTGACGTCTTGTTGCCCTTCTGATGTTCGCGGTAATGACGAGTCACTGTGCCGTGCGCAGCTTCTGCTTCCACTGTGCGGCCATCTGGTGTGTAAAGAACTGAGGTCATGAGGCCAAGTGAACCAAAGCCCTGTGCAACGGTGTCGCTTTGTACGTCGCCGTCGTAGTTCTTACATGCCCATACGTAGCCACCTTCCCACTTCATCACGCATGCAACCATGTCGTCAATGAGGCGGTGCTCGTAGGTGATGCCGGCTTTATCGAAGTCGGCCTTGAACTCATTCACGAACACTTCTTCAAAGAGATCTTTGAACTGGCCGTCGTATGCCTTCAAGATGGTGTTCTTGGTGCTCATGTACACGGGGTACTTGCGCTCGAGACCGTAACGCAACGAAGCACGTGCAAAGTCGCGAATGCTGTCGTTGAAGTTGTACATGCCCATTGCAACGCCACCGTCTTTGCCAAACTTGGCAACTTCAAGTTCCATTGGCGCACTGCCATCTTCTGGCGTGTAGGTCATGGTCACAGTTCCTGCACCAGGCACTTTGAAGTCAGATGCTTTGTACTGGTCGCCGTGCGCGTGACGGCCAATAACAATGGGCTTGGTCCAACCGGGAACAAGGCGAGGAATGTTGCTGCAAATAATTGGCTCGCGGAAAACAACGCCACCAAGAATGTTGCGAATGGTGCCGTTTGGCGACTTCCACATTTTCTTCAATTTGAATTCTTCAACTCGTTGTTCGTCAGGCGTAATAGTTGCGCACTTCACGCCAACACCGTGCTTCAAAATGGCACGTGCAGAATCGATGGTGACCTGGTCGTCAGTTTGGTCACGGTATTCCATGCCGAGGTCGTAATACTCAAGTTCAATGTCGAGGTACGGCAAGATGAGGCGGTCTTTAATGAACTGCCAAATAATGCGTGTCATTTCGTCACCATCGAGTTCGACGACGGGGTTGTCCACCTTGATCTTTGCCATTGGGGGCCTTTCTCTTCCCGCACCCACCAGACGGGCAACGGTCACTTGTACGGTACTTGTACACATTAGCCGCTCGGGGCGCTCTGACGTCCTCCGAGCCCCACTATGGCTTGACTCGCCGCGTCGCTTACCATTCACCCATGGAATTCGCCTGGACACCCGAACAAGAGGCACTTCGCGCCCATGCCCGCGCCATTGCCGTCGACGCAGTTGAGCGCTACGGCCGCTTCAACGACTCATGGATGAACGGCTATTCCAAGGAGTTCTCGAAAGAACTTGGCGCACTCGGTTTCATTGGCATGACCTGGCCAAAAGAATTCGGTGGAGGCGGACGCCCACCTATTGATCGGCTCATTGTGGGCGAAGAGCTCATTGCAGCTGGCGCCCCTATTGCTGCTTCATGGTTTGGCGACCGTCAAATGGGCCCCGCATTCATGACTTACGGGTCAGCCGAACAACAAAAGGCATTCCTTCCTGGCATTTTGTCGGGCGAAGACACTTGGTGCATTGGCATGAGTGAACCCGATGCCGGAAGCGACCTTGCATCTTTGAAAACAAGTGCAGTTCTTGATGGTGATGAATGGGTCATTAACGGACAAAAAATTTGGACATCGTTCGGCGCAGTAGCTCAATACTGCTATCTCATTTGTCGCACCAGCACCGACGGCCCACCTCATGCGGGCATTAGCGAAATTGTTGTGCCCATGAATACGCCCGGCATTGAAGCACGTGAAATTCAAGACATGACCACAAACCGCCACTTTTGCGAAGTGTTCTACACCAACGTGCGCGTGCCAAAAGCAAACTTGGTTGGCGAACAAGGTGGAGCATTCAAACAAACCATGCGTCAACTTGAACACGAACGCGGCGGCATTGAC
>JBAXNF010000078.1:0-8968 GCA_037133935.1 bacterium | reverse complement strand
ACTCGCATTTTCTTCTCCGGCTGTGCCTGCGCAGGCCGATGCCGGTGAATCGTTAGCGGCGGGTCGTGCTGTCGCGGGCTCTTTGTCGGGTGGCTCGTATCACACGTGTCTTGCAAAAAATGGAAACGTGTATTGCTGGGGTTTCAATAATTTATTTCAAATAGGCGATGGAACGAGTACTGATCGAAACACTCCGCAGTTGGTGAGCGGATTGTCTTTACCAATTTCAGTTGCGGCTGGAGGCACGCAGTCGTGTGCGGTGCAATCCGATGGCTTGCTGTTGTGCTGGGGAAATCAGGCTGGTTGGGCATTAGGTTTACCCGACTCGGGATCGGCAAATCCAAATGCAATTAGCGCTCCTTCAAAAATTCAAAATGCATCTGGACCTTTAACCGGAGTACGTTATGTCGATCTTGGTGGAGAGTCCTATGGAAAAGACAATGGGTGTGCCATCACCACAGCTGGAGCGCTGTGGTGCTGGGGGGCAAACTTACGTGGTCAAGTTGGGGATGGAACTCAGATAAACCGCAAACGGGCTGTACTCATCAACATTACGAATGTCGTTGCAGTTTCGGTTGGCATTAATCACTCTTGTGCTGTGGTGCAAGATGGAGGAGTAAAGTGCTGGGGCCTAAATGATGTTGGACAACTGGGCGATAGTTTGCCAATCGATTCCACATCGTTTTCTGCCTCCCCTCAATCGGTTGCAATAACAGGAGCGATCGGTATATCTGTGAACGGCAACCATTCGTGTGCGTTGATTAGCAATGGAACGGTGAAATGTTGGGGCTCGAACTCCGATGGGCAACTCGGAGGACTCACTATTGGAACTGATTCCTCATCACCAGTTGACGTGGTTTATGTTTCTAACGTTATTGGAATAGCGGCAGGAGCCAGTCACACTTGTGCCGTCTTGAGCAATGGAACGGTGAAATGTTGGGGTGACAACAACTCAAAGCAAGGCGGAAGGTCTGGCGGTGACTCAATCACTCCGGTCCTCGTCGACGGTATTACCACTGCAACTGCGGTGAGTGCCGGCGTTGCTCACACATGTGCATTGATTGGAACCAATGACCTGAAGTGCTGGGGTCAATTCGGAAACGGAATTCTGGGAGATGGTGTGTCGACCGCTGACACTGCAGTTCCTGTATCGATAGCTAAAAGAGTGGAGCAATCCATTACCGCATCGAGCATTACTGCGAAGACAGTGAACGACACAACGATTTCGCTCGCAGGTGTAGCTACTTCAGATAGCGGAGTCTCGGTTACCTATTCCAACATCACCGGAAACGAAGGTGTTTGCAATGTTTCGGGAACTTCAGTATCAGTACTCGGAGCAGGAAGATGCAAGGTCCAAATAGACGCCGGATCATACGGATTCTTTAGGGCAGTGTCTGATTCATTGGAATTTACTATTTCCGGTGTAGCCCCAACTGTCGCAACAAGCGATGCCACAAGTGTTGGCGTCTCTACTGCGACGCTGAACGCAACAGTGAATGCTCGGTATATCTCAACTGCAGTGAGTGTTGAGTACGGAACAAGCGCAACGCTTGTTGGCTCAACAACGGCCAGTGGAACCGCAGTCACTGGCTCAACCGACACTGCGCGTGGAATTGCAGTGACGGATTTAACTCCAGGCACTAAATATTATTTCCGTGCATCGGCGACGAATAGCGCAGGCAGTACGACTGCATCAGTAATAAAGAGCTTCACAACACTTGGTGGAAAGCCTTCTGCAACGACGGCAATTGCATCGGGCGTTTCCGCCAACAAGGCCACACTCAACGCGTCGGTGAATGCCAACGGTGTTTCTACGGTGGTGAAGTATCGCGTTGGTAAGTCGCCTGACCTCACGGGTGAGGCCACGGTGTATGAGGGTCGTACTATCACAGATTTCGCTGATGAATCAGTTCCCGTTTCCATTAGCAGTCTTGTAGAGATGGTGACGTACTACTACCGAGTGGAAGCAACAAACTCTTTTGGTACTGCAACAGGAGAAATCAAATCTTTCACCACGGCACGACCGGTTGGTGTCACTATCAATAGCGCAGCTGAGTTCACAAATAAGAAGACTGTTGTGTTGTCTGTAACCGGAGCTTCTGGTTCGGTCTCGGCCATTGTGTCAAACGATGGTGGGTTTGGGTCGGCAGAAACCTTCACACTTGTTGATGGCTCTGCTGAAATTAACTGGACACTTGTGTCTAGTCGAGATGAGCGTTTGCCGAAACAGGTGTATGTCAAGTTCGTTTCACGTTTTGGTACGCAATCATCGAACTATCAAGACGACATCATTCTCGATACCACTGCTCCTGTTTTAAGTGATGCAACAGCAGTCGCTACCACCGCTCCCACCACTGCGGTGAGTGTTGCTTCTATTCGTGCAGCAAAAAAGAATGGTGCGAAAATTACTGTGAAAGCGGTTGACGCAAACTCTGGGATTGGTTCAGTAGAGATGCGTTCTGGTGCTAGCAAGAAGGCCACAAGCGTGACCTATGCAAACCCGAAGGCGAAGTCGCAAACATTAACTGTGAATACCAAGGCGAAAACATTGCAGGTTCGAGTAATTGACCGTGCAGGTAACCCTTCTCCGTGGAAGACGGTTAAGGTCAAATAATGCGCAGTTTTCGTCGAGTTTTCGTAGTTGCTACCGCTGTATTTGCTTCGTGTTTTGTGCCGCTACAGGTGCAAGCGGAAAGCGGTGAAGTTCCGGCCAGCAATACCGCTGGTCAAAGTGCAGCAGGACGCATCAGTGTGGGTGGCGGATTTGCCTGTGTGGTGATGTCGGGCTCGGTGTATTGCTGGGGTGAAAATGACGGCGGTCAACTGGGCGTGGTCGATGGAGTGAATAAGAGCACTGCAGTGAGAATTGCGGGCATCTCCACTGCTGTCGGTGTGGCTGCAGGGGACAATCATGCGTGTGCTGTGCTCGCTAACGGTCACGTTTCATGCTGGGGCTCAAACGCTGAGTTCCAGCTGGGAAATGCCGATTCGAGTCTCAATGGTCCAGTAGAAGTTGGTCAACTCACCGATGCCACTGCAATTACTTCGGGAACTGACTTTAGTTGTGCGATTTCCACATCGAATGGTGCCGTATGTTGGGGTGCATCCACTCGAGGCCAATTGGGTGTCACCATTGGCACCACCGGTGGGCATAGGCATGAGCCCCAACTTGTAGATGGACTTCGTACTGGTGTTGATTCCATCGCTGCTGGTGTGTCACATGCGTGCGCAGTGAAAACCGATGGCAATGTGTGGTGCTGGGGTACAGCAACTCAAGGTTCGCTAGTGGGATACTTGGGTAACCTCACTTCAAATTTTTCTGAATTACCAGTTCGTGTTCGGGTTTCCTCTGGCGGAGCGCCTGCATATGTAACTGACGCAGTTTCCGTATCTGGAGGTTCCGGTAATACTTGCGTGCTGAGAAGCACTAGTGGAATTTATTGCTGGGGTACGGATAGCTACGGGAAAATGGGGAACTCCACAACAGGGTCTCTCGACAATTCAAATGTTGGCACGGGAGGCGGAACGCCATGGGCGTTACCGGTGTTAGCTATCGCCGGTCAAGGGGCTTCGTCATTTTCTGGTGCTGTTTCAGTTTCTTTGGGAGATGAGCACTCGTGTGCTCTGGTAACGGGAGCAACCGTGAAGTGTTGGGGTCAGAGTGTTGACGGTCGTGTGGGAAACAACACCACCACTCCTAACCTCAACTACCCAGTAGCGGTGAATGCCCTCACCAACGTTGCCGCTGTTTCAGCGGGCGCTAACAGTACGTGCGCTCTCACCACTTCAGACACTGTGTATTGCTGGGGAAAAGGAACTTCAGGGCAAATTGGTAATGGTGCGTTGTTGTCGGCAACCACGCCGCGCCTCGTATCTGCAGCAGCGAACCCAGGCGTTTCGCTTGCGGCACTGAGCTCTAAGTCGATGACATCGGCGCCGTTCAGTGTTTCTGCAACTGTTGCTTCAGGTGCAACGCCAACGTACAGCAGCTCAACTACATCTATCTGCACGGTCAGCGGCTCCACAGTCACGCTGATTGCACCTGGCACGTGCACTGTTGTTGCTGAAGTAGCTTCCTCTGGTTTTTACTCTGCAGGGTCGGCATCGCAGAGTTTTACCGTCGAGTCGGCATCGCCGCCAACGGTCACTACTTCATCGGCCACGTCTATTGCTGCGACCAGTGCGGTATTGAATGGTGTGGTGAACCCCAACGGAGCAGAAGCAACCGTTAGCTTTCTTGTTGGCACTAGCCCCACGCTTGTGGGTGCGTCAATTGTTGAGTCAAAAGTGTTAACGGGCAACACGTCAGAAGAAGTGTCGCAAAAAACAGGAACACTTCTCGAGGCCACAACCTATTACTTCCAGGCGGTGGCCAAAAATGTTCATGGAACTACAAAAGGCGACATCCGTTCATTCACTACTGGGCGCCCTATTGGAGTATCCATCAACGACGCTGCCGAGTTCACGAATAAAAAAACTGTTGTGGTGTCGGTTACCGGGTCATCTGGTTCCGTGAAGGCAATTTTGTCGAATGACGGTGGATTTAAATCATCAGAAACCTTTGACCTGGTAGATGCTTCTGCCGATATCAATTGGACTCTGGTGGCAAGCCGAGATGAACGCTTGCCAAAAATTGTTTATGTGAAGTACATCTCTCGTTTCGGCACGACATCGAGTACTCCATCTACCGACGACATCATTCTCGATACCACTGCTCCAGTTTTGAATGATGCCACTGCAGTAGGAGCCACTGCACCGGCCACTGCTGTGAGCGTTGCGTCTGTTCGTGCAGCGAAAAAGAATGGCGCGAAAATTGTGGTGAAAGCGGTTGATGCAAACTCTGGCATTGGTTCTATAGAAATGCGTTCTGGGGCCAGTAAAAAGGCCACAAGCGTGACCTATGCAAACCCGAAGGCCAAGTCGCAAACACTAACGGTGAATACCAAAGCGAAAACTTTGCAGGTGCGGGTCATCGACCGCGCTGGCAACCCTTCTCCTTGGAAGACCGTGAAGGTGAAATAACAGGTTTCACCAAGCACGCTTAGTTTCCGTTCGCTAATGGTGCTTCAATAGTCCTATGGACCGCCGGCGGTTTCTGACTCAAGCATTGGGTATTGCTATAGGCGGCGTTGTGTGGTCAGCCTGTGGGGGCTCAAAGCAACTGTTGCAAAGTGGCGACACTATTGCATCGCTGGCGAATAACACGTTGGTCATCCCCGATGCTCCCGTTGCTGCTGCCGGAGAGATTGCTCCGTTCATTACTCCGCAGTCAAAATTCTTTCGTATCGATACTGCAATTGGTTCTACACCACAGCTTGCTGCCGCCGATTGGAAACTGCGCATTCACGGTCTAGTCGACAAAGAAGTGACGTTGAATATGAAAGACATCATGACGTTGCCTCAGGTAGAGCACGTCATCACCCTCGGTTGCGTTTCTAACGAAGTAGGTGGCGACCTAGTTGGCAATGCACGTTGGGGTGGAGTGTTGCTTGCCGATGTGTTGAAACTTGCCGGCGTGCAAAAAGCAGCAACCCAACTAGCAAGCGCCAGCATCGACGGCTGGACATGCGGTACCCCAGTAGACGCAGTTTTTGATGGTCGCCCTGCAATGCTCGCCACCTCGATGAATGGCGAAACCCTCACTGCTGAACATGGTTTTCCCATTCGCATGATTGTTCCTGGTTTGTTTGGTTATGTTTCTGCAACGAAGTGGGTGACAGATATGGAACTCACTACCTGGGAAAAGTTCCAGGCATATTGGTTGCAGCGTGGATGGTCGGAGCAAGGGCCAATGCTTGCTTCAAGCCGCATCGATACTCCTCGCTCTGGCGATGAAGTAGCGGCGGGCAAGGTGCCCATAGGTGGACTTGCATGGGCTCCACGAGCAGGCGTAGCGAAAGTAGAAGTGCAGATTGACGAAGAACCTTGGCGTGCAGCAGAAGTTGTACCAGGTGGAACTGGTGACACGTGGGTGCAATGGCGAACCAAGTGGAATGCTCAAGTGGGTAAGCACCGCATAGTGGTACGGGTAACAGATGCCAATGGAGTTGTGCAAGATCCAGAAATACGACCGGTTGCCCCTAGCGGTATCACGGGTTACCACATCATCAACGTGTCTGTCGTCTAGCCATACACCCATCGCCTATGGTCAATTCCATGGGTTTCTTTTCAAAGATGAAGCAGCGGCGTGTAGAGAAAGAAGCTCTCGAGCAAGCAGATGCTCAACAAGGGCAGCTTGGCACCTGGCAATCACAGTCAGAAAAACTCGATGTCATGATCAACGCAGTCGAGCGATGCGGCAACAACGACATTGAAGGTCTCTTCGACCCATTCGACACAGGTTTCCTTTTGAAAAAAGGTGAATACGCAATTGGGCTTATCGCAAATTGTGCGCTCTTGGAAACACGTCGATCTGCATCTTCTTATCAGGGCGGGTACGGCGGCGTTTCTTTTCCACTCTTCGGAAAGGTTCGTCTGAACACGGGTCGCTCGAAGGGCAAACTCATTGCCGGCGAAGAATCAATTACCTCTATTTCCGATGGGGAAGTGCTCATCACTAATAAGCGCGCAATGTTCCGCGGCGACACCAACAACAAAGAGTGGCTCTATTCCAAACTCATGGCTTGTGAGCATCACCCCGAGGGGTGCACCACCTTTGCGGTGTCGAGTCAGGCGAAAACCACGGGCTTTGCGTATGGGGCCGACGTGGCAAATGAGGTGCAGTTTCGCCTTGAACTTGGCATTGCCATTAGTAATGAAACAACCGACCAGCTCTTGGCCCAATTACGGGTAGAGCGCCAGCAACTAGATACAAAAAAACCTCTGCCTCCACCAGTGGCTGGGCTGTCAAATGGGGAAAATCCCCGATAGATTGGCGTTTCCGATTCATCGGGCGTTTAGCTCAGTTGGCTAGAGCGCTTCCCTTACAAGGAAGATGTCGGGGGTTCGAGTCCCTCAACGCCCACCATTGTTGTCATGCGCCTATGGCTGCTCGCGCTCCATAGAAATTGCCATCTCGGGAAGTGTTACCCAAGGTTGACGGTCAACGCACCAGGCTTCAACATTGGGTTTCACACTCGACTTGTCGTCGAGTACGCCAGCCTTCACTGCAATGATTCCGGCCGACTTCGAGAGTTCCGAAACAATCGGGGAACCGCACTGTGGGCAAAATTTGCGACGCACATAAACGTCGTCGTTGTTTTCGCCACGCTCTTCGTAGGTCTTCAATTCACCCTTCACGGTGAGTTGTGACTCATGCGCCACAAGGTTCACTGAGAAGGCAGAACCACCCTGGCGCTGGCAATGGTCGCAATGACACACCGCTGTTGCGAGTAGGTCTCCTACGAGTTCAAACGATACGGCTCCACAAAGGCATCTTCCAGTTGTCATGTGCCAATAGTAGTCAAAATGGGTTGCCCCGCTGAGAGGCCGAACATCTTCTTGACTATTGGCTCAAGATGCGTTGGAAGGTGTCAGCGAGGCTCTTACTCCGGGCAATGCTGATGTGGCCATAGTCGCGATAGCCCCATTCATCGCCATTAATGGTGCTGCAGGGGTCGTTAGGGCAGAGTTCGCTAAAGAGGTCGAGCGTGGTGGCTTTCGACTCGGTGGCGGCTATTTCTTCCGATTCAACAGCAAGCTGGCGCGCTGCTTGAGCATCGGCTTGGGTGATGGACGTATCCATCCATTTCTTTGGGCCAAGAATGCGTAAGGGGGCCATGCCTATGGGTGTCCAGCGTGCAAATTTGGGAACCGGGTGAACGATGATGACCTTGATGTTGCGGTATCGCAAGATGTTGGAAATTTTGATGAGCCCCTCTTGCAGGGCAAGTGCTTTTTCTTCGGGGGTGGTGTAGGTAATTTTTGCATCGGAAGAGCGGAAGGTGAAATAGCTCTGCTTGATGTAACTGTCTGAAGCAGAAGCAATGACCACGTATTGCGGTTTTAATTCAATGAGGTGCGCCAAGGTTTTGGAAACAAAATAACTGCAGGTGGTGTCTTCTTTGCTCCAGTCCCACAGGCGCAGGTTGGCAAAGGGACACGACGACTGCGTGGCAACCTTGGCATTAAGTGAGGCGGCGTTGGCGCCGGCAATGAAGCCTTCGGTGAATTGCCCTGCATTGGAATCGCCAATGAGAACTGCAGTGCCTTTCGCGTTTTCTATATTCCAAGAACAGTTGTCATTCTTACGCATGCCCATGGGGGTGGGTGTGCTGCATCCGCGTATTACGTCTTCATGCAGTGCGAATGGTGTGTACAGGCTCGATGCACTCACGCGGTCGTGCGAGGTGTTGAGCGCAACTGCGGCAATGAGAGGAACCACAATGCATGTTGCGCCGAGTAGCAGCGTGCGCCGTGATGCTGGGTTTTTGCGAAAGCGAATGGGTGATTCAATAAGTTTGTAAGAAAGTATTGCTGGAACAATAGAGAGTGCTGCAGCAATGCCGCGTGCGCCACGAACTTGTGGAAAGACCGCATAGGCAAACACAATGAAGGGCCAATGCCACAGGTACCACCCGTACGACAAGTCGCCAATTTTTTGCATGGGGCGGCTACCGAGGAAAGAAGTAATGAAGTTGCGCGATTGCGATTCGCCAGCGGCAATGAGGAACATGGTGCCAACCACGGGTACAAGAGCTGCGTTGCCAGGGAATGGCGTGCGCTTGTCGAAGCCCCAGGCTCCCCAAGCGAGAAAGGCAAGCCCAAGCACAGAGAGTAGGTAGGCGTTAAACGTGTTGATGCGAGAAAGCGTGACTGCACCTAAGGCAAGAATTGCTCCTGCCGCGAATTCCCAAGCGCGTGTGGGTGCGTAGTAAAAAGCAAAACTTGCCGACTTGCCGCCATTAAATGTCATGGTGCGTGAAACAACGAAAGAAAGCACGCCGATGACGGCGAGAAAGACCGCGAGAAATGCACGGTGGTTGGTGCGCAAGCGCGTGGCAAGTGCCCATGCAATGGCAAGGAGCGC
>JBAXNF010000077.1:0-8974 GCA_037133935.1 bacterium | reverse complement strand
CGGTGAGAGTGGTTTTACCGGCGTCGGGGTGGCTGATAATGGCAAAAGTGCGCCGGCGGGTGGCTTCAAGGGCAATATCGCCAGTAGCGAGGGTGGGGGCAAGATTTTCCATAGCAAACGCCGCGAGGCAGTGGTTCAACCTACCGTCAACTCGCTGGTTCCCTGACACCTCAGGAGATACTGAAGAAGATCACCAAGTAATGTGTTGAAAAGCAAGAACCCAAAGAAAAGCAGAGAGCCATGGCCACGTTTAATCTCACAGCAGAAAAATTCGAAGAAACAGTGACCGCCGATGGCATCACTTTTATTGACTTCTGGGCTGAATGGTGTGGGCCATGCAAGTCGTTTGGGCCGATCTATGAAAAGGCATCAGATGAAAATACCGACATTCGCTTTGCAAAAGTAGATACCGAAGCCGAGCAAGACCTCGCCGGTGGGTTACGCATCCAATCGATTCCTACCATCATGGTGTTTCGCGATGGAGTGCTGCTCTTTTCGCAGCCGGGAGCTTTGCCAGCTGCATCATTCGACGAACTCATTGCTGCCATTCGTGCGGTCGATATGGATGACGTGCGTCGCCAGATCGTAGAGGCAGAAGCAACGGAGTAAGGTCGCCACATGAGCGAAATTGTGACCAGAGAATATTGCATTGTTGAGAAGTCAGAACATGTACTCACTGTTCGCTTGAACAGACCCGAACGCCTCAACGCGCTGCATTCACTTGCTCACCTCGAGCTCGCAGAAGTTTTCGATGACTATGAGTCTGACGACAATATGTGGGTCGCAATCATTACCGGCGAAGGTCGTGGCTTTTGTGCAGGAAATGACTTGCGGTATCAAGCAGAGGGCGGAGTGCGGCACGCAACGCCGAAAGGTTTTGCTGGCGTCACTTCACGCTGGAACATGGCCAAGCCCATCATCGCGGCGGTTAACGGTGTGGCAATGGGCGGTGGTTTTGAAATCGCCCTTGCGTGTGACCTCATCATTGCTTCAGATCAGGCAAAGTTCGCATTGCCCGAACCAAAGGTGGGCCTTGCAGCATTGGCTGGAGGCTTACAACGTTTGTCACGGCAAATTGGCTCTAAGCGCGCGCTCGGCATGATTCTCACTGGTCGTCATGTAAGTGCTGCTGAAGGTCATGAACTCGGTTTCATTAATGAAGTGGTGCCACACGACGAACTCATGGAACGCACCATGGTGTGGGTGAACCAAATTTTGGCCTGCTCGCCGTTGTCATTGCGTGCAAGCAAAGACGTGGTGTATCGCAGCTTGGATACCGCATCATTGCAAGAGGCCATAGATGCCGATTATGAAACGGTACGAAAATTGAAAAAGAGTGACGACTTCATAGAAGGGCCCAAAGCATTTGCTGAAAAGCGCGCTCCCAACTGGAGCGGTCACTAGCGACATGGAAAAAGCAATATCGGAGTTGTTAAGGAAAACCTTAGGTAACAATTGCGACATTGCTATTGAAGGTCTCTCGCCGATCCCGGGCGGATTCTCACGCGAAACATTTAGTTGTACTGCACTGGTCACACAAGGGAACACAAAAGAGGTCTTGCCACTCATCATTCGCAAAGACCCACCCAAGGAGGTCAGTATTCTCCAGACCAGTCGCGCCAATGAACACGAACTCATTGAATCTTTGCGGGCGAATACCTCTGTGCCGGTCAGCCGCAGCTACGGATACGAGCTAGACCCGAATGTTTTTGGTAGCGCCGCAATGGTGCTGGAGCGAGCCGACGGAAATGGGAAGACATCGCAGTTGTTTAATGGTGCTACAGATGCCGACCAGGCCGAAGAAGTGATGCGTCACTTGTGCGAGGTGCTTGTTGAATTGCATCAGGCAGATATTTCGGTCATTGACCCGCGAGGAATTTTGCAAGATCCGCGGGAGGTAGGAATTCGCACATCCTCATGGGATGACTACATGGATTCGACTTTTGAGTACTACCTCTCGACATACGACGACATTGTGTATGACCCATCATCCATTATTCTTCTCGATGCTTATCTCACGTTGCGGCGTAAGAGGCCAAGGCCGTTGCGTCTCTCTGTAGTGCACGGTGACTTCAACCCTGCAAACTTCCTTTATAAAAATGGCAAGGTTTCAGCACTGATTGACTGGGAAAATTCTCGTATTGGTGACCCTCGTGAAGATTTGGGTTGGATGACCACGATGGATATTTTGAGCAATACACACGTGATGGATTATCCCAAAAAGGAGGGAGGCTTCATTTCGTATTACAACAAACTCACTGGCTGGAATGTCACAAAAGAAGAAGTGGATTACTTCACACTTTTCGGCAGTGCGAATATTGGAGTACCCGTGCAATCAGCTATTTATCGCCGTATTGCTGGTGAACATCGCCAGTTCATGCATCTATATCTCATTCAGTCATCAGCTCCTGCTATCCCTTCAATGGCACAACTTCTTGGTTACCCAGGGTCAATTCCAAATGAAACAACGGGGGTTTCCTCATGAATACAACTCCAAGTATTGACGAGCTTCTGGAGGGCCTCATCTTTGCGCTCAGCGATGAAATTCTTCCTTACCTAAATAATGAAAAGTCACAGGCAACAGCAGTGATGATGCAATCTGTCATTCAAGAGATACGACAGCTCTTGCCTGTATTTGATGCCTACGTCGCTCAGGAACACAACGAGATGACCAAAGTCCTGCGGGATGTTGCTTCTCTCGTTGGAGGTATTGATAGCGAGGCGTCACTTCGTATTAGCGAGCGGGGTGCGACCTTGGGCGCTGTAGTTGACGTGCCAGTTCCCGAGAACAACGATGTGAACAGTGCTCATCGTGCCCTGGGTTTTGCACTACAAGACACACTTCGTGACTTAGATGAGTTGCAGCGGAAAGGTTTTACCGTTGCTGACGATGCTCTAGATACTGTTCGGTCGTACTTGTATCCAACTTTTGTGCGTTATGCGAATACTGTTTCCGTTGAAGGCGGAATGGTGGGGCGAGGCTAGGTTGCGCTAGGAAGCGAAGCCGCGTCGTAGTAATCGGCAGCATAAGTGATGAACTGCCCATCGGTGCGCTGCACACTTGTTCCTCGTGTGAGAAAAGTACGTTCACCATTGGGCTGAACAAGAATGTGTTGCCACTCTTGCACTGCAGTGGCGCCGTTAGTGAGAGCAGGGCCCACGGCTTCGCGAACAACGTTCTCCATGCCAGCAAGGTGCTGGGAAAGCCAGGCAGCAATTGCATCGCGGCCATGGAACTCGCCGTGTACGGGGTCGATGTAGACCGATTCAGTGGGGTGAAACTGTGTGCACAGTTTGCTGACGTCGGTCATTCCTATGCGGTGGTCGGGCACTGAGTGGTCGCGCACCCAATTGACCACAGGCACGCCCGGAATATCGGCAACAGAACCATCGGGGCCTGGTTGGCGCATTGATGCAGTGTCGTAGACATCGCACGCTTGAGTGATGAACCCGTCAACATAGCGACGCACGCTGACACCTTTGGGAAGCGGAATGCGATCGTCGCCAAAGACAGCAAACATTTGCCATTCATCAAGAGTCCACGTATCGCTACTGCGAGCAAATACGGCCGAGGGCTGTGTAGGCGTGAACTCAATGAAGTCAATTTCCTTCATCATGGGAATGAGCCAACCCCGAATATCTTCACGCCCGTACATTGCGCCATAAATGGCATCGAAATACATTGAATCGTTCTCTGCCATGAGGTCGACCATGAGCGACACGCCGGCATGTTTGTGTTCGGGCAGCCTTAACGCAGGATGTTCAAACATCTGCAGAATTTCTGTTGCACTGAGCCCGGTAATGCCAGCACTGACATGTTCATTGTCTTCGTTGCGACTATGCCATGCCGACAGATACTGCTGAATGCACTCGTTAATGTCTTTCACATTTCCCCCAAAATGTTGATAACAGGCATTCGCCTATTTTATCTATGTTTTTGAATCAGTTTTCCGTAGTGGCCAAGTAGTTCTTCAAGAGATGTGGTTGAGGCAACATGTGGTTGGAGAATAAAGTTAGAGAGCACCATTGACCCCACCGTGTGTGCAACAATTTCTGCTTCTTTGTGCGACATGCCGAGTTCTTGCACTGAGCGCTCAATGGCGGCGCCGATTGCGGGAAATGCTTCTTCAATGCTCTTGAACTTCACGCCATTTTGAATGAGCCACAGCGCTAGACCGAGTTGCAAATTTAATTCGGAAACAGATGACGGCGTGGTGAGAGACGCATTGCGTGCAAGTGTGCGAGTGCGTGGCGAAATGCGTTGGTGAACAATGGTGAAGAGTTCAACTTTTCCGACAAACCAAGTGGAAATGAACCGATGATGAACAGTTGCCTTTGCTGCAATGTCGCGAATGGTGATGTCGGCAGGAGAGTTCTTGGCAAGTAGGTCTTCTGCGGCTTGTATGAGCAATTCTTCACATACAGCTCTGCTGCGACGAGGAGCACGAGGTTTCGCTGCTTGAGGAGATGCTTGAGCGGTCTTCGGCACGGTCTTACTGTACTTGTTAGTGTGTGCGAGTGATCCACGTAGAGAACCTCACGAAAAAATTCGCTGGAGTAACTGCAGTAGACGACCTCAGTTTCACTGTTTCCCCGGGCCATGTAACAGGCTTTCTCGGGCCAAATGGTTCAGGAAAAAGCACCACTATGCGGTGCATGATTGGTCTCGACCATGCCCAAGGTGGGTCTGCCACATTCGACGGCGTGGCGTATAGCAAATTGACGCAACCGTTACATCGTGTAGGAACCCTGCTTGATGCGGGAAATGCACACAGTGGGCGAACTGCTCGTAATCACCTCATGTGGCTGGCGGCAAGCACTGGTATCAGTAAATTGCGTGTCGATACTGTGCTTGAACAAGTTGGGCTCAGCGAAGTTTCGCGCCGGCGAGTGGGAAAATATTCATTGGGAATGAAGCAGCGATTGGGAATTGCCTCGGTGTTGCTGGGCGACCCCGAAGTTCTCATTCTCGATGAACCGGTGAATGGTCTTGACCCCGAAGGCATCCGGTGGATTCGCGATCTCCTACGCGACTTAGCCAAAGAGGGGCGCACGGTTTTGGTGAGTAGCCACTTGTTGTCGGAAATGGCGCTCATTGCCGAAGAGTTAGTGGTCATTGGCCAGGGCAAACTCATCACTCAGTGCACAGTGGGTGAATTTACGGCACGTTATGCCAAGCAATGGGTACGAGTGGTGAGCCCGCAAGTGCAAGCACTAAAAACTCTTGCTGTTGCATGGGGCGCAACCATGAGTGAAGAAAATGGCGCCATGAACTTTTATGGTGTCACTGCTGCAGAACTCGGTGAACTCGGCGCAACGGCCGGAGTCATTTTTCACGAGCTCTCGCCACAAACAGGGTCACTTGAAGACGCATTCTTAGACGCCACTGCTAGTTCTGTGCAATACCACGGCGCACAATCTGAAGGGCTAGCTCACTAATGCTTCATCTTATGAAAAGTGAATTCATCAAGTTGCGTACTTTGCGTTCCACTCTTACTGCAACCATTGTTCTCATTGTGTTTCCAATTGCCGTCACGGTGCTCTCGGCGATGTTTGCAGAAAGCCCCGGTCCAACAATGGTCATTGAGGTGCTCACAAATACGGGCACGGTGAGCATGCTGTTGTGTGGTGTGTTGGGAGTTTTTGCAATAGCGCAAGAATATTCTCAAGGAACTATTCGCATTACCTTTGCTGCCACTCCAATGCGAATGAAAGTTTTTGCTGCGAAGGCGATTGTTATTTCGTTGTGGGTTGCTTTTTCTGTTGCCGTGCTTGAAGGAGTGGGTCTCATAGGAGCAAATTATGCACTCGATAGTCGTGGCTTTGATTTCGGAGTGATTTACAACCCAAGCATCTTTAACGGTTCTGCTCGTACAGGTGATTCTGCTTGGCAGGTGTTGTTTGCCTTCGGTGCAGTGTGCATATTGTTCGCTCTCGTTGGGTTCGCGCTCGGAGCTCTCTTGCGTAGTTCGCCCGGAGCAATTGCCATGCTCATTCTTGTGCCGCTTTTGGTAGAAGGAATTGTGACGGCCTTATTGATAGCCGCTTTTGACATTGATATCTCTCGCAAAACTCCTTTCACGGCAGCTGTTCGTGCCGTACAAGTTGAGCCCGATGCTGCGCGTTGGGGGCTTGTGGGCTACTTCGCTATTTGGTGTTGTGCTATCGCTGCACTTGCGGCGATATTAATGAAGCGTCGCGACGCATAACTGCAGTACTAAGTTTCTGAAGGGGGTCGAAATGAAGTATGTCAAACTAGGTAATTCAGGGCTTGATGTTTCCAAAATTTGTTTGGGGTGCATGAGTTTCGGTGAATCGGGTATGGGCACTCACGCCTGGACTCTCAATGAAGAAACAAGCCGCCAGTTCATGAAGAAGTCGTTAGATGCCGGCATCAACTTCTTCGACACTGCAAACGTGTACTCACTGGGAACCAGTGAAGAGTTTGTGGGGCGCGCCCTGCGCGACTTCGCGCTTCGCGATGAAGTAGTAGTAGCCACCAAAGTGCACGGCACCATGCGCAAAGGGCGTAATGCTGCAGGCCTCTCACGCAAAGCAATAATGACCGAGGTCGACCACAGCCTGCGCCGGCTCGGCATGGACTACATCGACCTCTATCAAATTCATAGATTCGACCCAACTACCCCTATTGAAGAAACTATGGAGGCTCTCCATGATGTGGTGAAGGCGGGCAAGGCTCGGTACATCGGTGCTTCGTCAATGTGGGCCTGGCAGTTCTCGAAGGCGCAATATGTTGCCGAGCAAAACGGATGGACCAAGTTCATCAGCATGCAGAACCATTACAACTTGTTGAACCGCGAAGAAGAGCGCGAAATGATGCCGCTGTGCGTAGACCAAGGAGTTGGGGTTATTCCGTGGAGCCCGCTAGCGCGCGGTCGTTTAACACGCGACTGGGATAACGCAACATCGCGTTCAGAAACTGATGAGTTTGGAAAGGGGCTGTACAAGCCCGAAGACCAAGTGATTGTGGAGCGCGTTGCGGAGGTTGCGCTCGAGCTGGGCGCACCCCGTGCGCAGGTTGCTCTTGCGTGGGTGCTCTCAAAGTCGTTTGTTACTTCACCCATTGTTGGGGCAACAAAAGAGGCCCATATTGACGATGCCGTTGCGGCATGTGAAATTCAATTGAGCGCGGAGCATGTTGCACGCCTTGAAGAGCCATATACGCCACATGGATCTGTGGGGTTTTTGTAAATCGCTGAAATCTCGGCTGATCAAGTTCTCCCGCCTAGGGGCATTTCTCGTCATTCTGCTAAAAATATGAGGTAGGTGACAGCCGTTCACGAGGGAGATTTCAAGCATGGCATCGTATATCAAGCATCAAAATCACGAGATCAGCCCAATGAAGTGCCCCGTGAACTTGGAAGATGTCGATCTTTTTGGCCAGGGTGCTCAAGAGCATTGGTACGAGGCGTACGAAATTTTGCATCGTGAGTCACCGGTTCTGCGCATAGAGGGCGGCGGTATTAACCCCGGAACCGATGCGTATGTGCTGACCAAGCATGCCGATATTGCCATGGTGGTAAAAGACCCTGCGCGCTTCACCAACGTTGGACAAAAGCGTGTCAGCGATATTGCTGCGCAAGGCCTCTCTGCTGAAGAGACGTTCCAGACGTACCGCTCATTAATGCAAGCATCAATGGTTGCACTTCGCCCTAACCAAGAGTTGTACATCAAGCATCGCAAAGAACTCACCGACCCTTGGGTGGGTACTGGCGCAACGCGACATCGCGAAATGATTACAAAGCACGTAAATGATTTGATTGACGAATGGATCAACGATGGTTCGGTCGAGTTCGTGAGCCATTTTGCTCGCCCTCTTCCACAACGCGTGTTTGCGAGCATCTTGGGTTTCCCGCAATCCGATATTCCACAACTCGCGCGTTGGGGCGATGCTGTTGTTACTCCGTTTGTTCACGGCACAGGGTTAAAGCATGAGCTCACTCCAGAGCAAACCACGGACATGTTGCAGCGCCTTGAAGGTTTCCAGGACTATATCTACGAACATGTGCGCGCCAAGCGGCTCGACCCGCAAGACGACATGGTGAGTTTCCTCTGCAGTGTGCATTATGAAGCACTCGACCGCAAACTGACCGACTTAGAAATTGCTGGCATTGTGCACGCAATGATTCTTGGTGGTCTCGAAACAACGCAATATGCACTTGAAGAACAAGCTCAGTTGCTGTGTGAAACTCCAGGTTTGTTTGAACAACTGCGCAACGATCGCACCAAGGTTCGCGCATTTACCGAAGAGAGCATGCGCATGCGATCGCCTACTCATGGCTTGTCGAGTCGGATGACTTCGCAAGACGAAGAGTTCCAAGGCGTGAAGGTTCCCGCGGGTTCCTTATTGCATTTACGTTTCGCTGCCGCCAATGTTGATGAAGAGGAATTCGCATGCCCATTCGACCTTGATCTTGAGCGTCAGGGCGGCGTGACCCGTCACCTCACATTTTCGACCGGCCCGCGCGTATGTCCTGGTGCCAACCTCTCACGTATAGAGCAACAAATTGCATGGAACTTGTTGCTCGACCGCATCAAAGACATTTCCTTTGCCGATGACAATACGTTTATGCATCAACCCGGAATCATGCTCGGCACGTTGAAGGTGAATCTCACCTTTACTCCGGCATAACCTGAAGGAATGAAATTGAATCGTCGTATGTCGAAGCGAAAACTTATTCACCTCGCGCCTTCAATTATTTTTGCTGCCGTTGCACTTATCGCTTGGTTCTCTCCTGCGCCCGAAACGCAAGCAATGGTGACCTATCCCTCTTCGACAACCTCCACTTCAATGCCCTCAAATAATGGTCCGGTTGCATTGCCTTCAACAACGATGACTACAGCTACGTCAATGCCTTCGAATAACCCGATTACGAATTTTCCCTCAACGTCAAATGGCCCGATTACGAATTTTCCCTCAACGTCAAATGGCCCGATTACGAATTTTCCCTCA
>JBAXNF010000076.1:0-9068 GCA_037133935.1 bacterium | reverse complement strand
ATATAACCAAGACCCGCCGGAGAATCGAACTCAGCCACGAGGCCAACATGAACGCCTTCCACGAAAGGTGCATCGGTTGCGGCAAAGGTTCCCATGAATTAATGAATAATTTTGGAAATAGGGATTTCAAGAATGTCGCTGGCCCCTGCATCTTTGAGAGCAGGTATGACCGTGTTGATAGTGCGCTTTTGCACCACAGACTCGATGGCGTAGTCGCCAGATGCCAAGCGACTCACCGTTGGCGACTTGGCTGATGGCAATACTTTCAAAACTTTTTCAAAACTTGCTTCACTCACGTTGAGCTTCACCAGAACTTGCCCACGCGCTTCCAAGGTTCCGAGGAGCAATGTGTGGAGTTGCTCCATTGCGTGACGCTTTTCTGGGTTCGCCCACGCGGCTGGGTGAGCAATGAGTTCTGTGTAGCTAGTGAGAATGGTGTCGATAATACGCAGCCCAGCCGCACGTAGTGCCCTACCGGTTTCCGTAATGTCAACAACACAGTCTGCGATGTCGGGGATCTTCGCTTCGCTTGCTCCGTACGACAACCGCACATCGGCCTGTATTCCTTTGGCGGCAAAATAACGCTTGGTCATTTCAGGATATTCACTCGCCACTCGCACGCCCGCAGGTAAGTCTTCTGTGCGTTGAACTGAAGAATTTCCATCGACGGCAACCACAACGCGAACTGGATTGTTTGTTGCTTTTGAATATTGCAATTCGCCCAAACTATGAACATCGCTGCTGGTTTCTTCCACCCAGTCGCGGCCCGTAATGCCAAGGTCAAAGAGGCCTTCAGCGACATACACGGGAATTTCTTGAGGACGCAAGATACGCACTTCAACTACACGTGGGTCGTCAATAGACGCGCGATAATCAACTGATGACGAACGAATGACGGTGAGATCGGCAGCCTCAAAAAGTTCGAGGGTAGCTTTTTCTAATGAACCTTTAGGCAAGACGAGGCGAAGCACCCTTGCATCTTAGGAGAACACGTTATGGATGCCTCGGGATTATTGCCCTCAGTGCTGCGTTGGGGTCTCACATAGCAATGCAAGAGCATGTGGGAGTACATCAATAATGGCGCTGAGCTGCTCAACACAGCCTTTGGGGCTACCGGGCGTTGTCACCACGATGCACTGCCCCACTACTCCGGCAACTCCTCGCGAGAGTCGACCTAGCGGGTTTACTGCCCGCATTGCTTCTGACAAACCAGGAGCAAGTCGCTGAATAATTCGTACAGCACCTTCCGGAGTTTCATCGCGGGGAGAAAACCCCGTGCCACCCGTGGAGACCACAAGACCAGAGAATTCACTGGTCATAGTCAGGAGTTGTGCGAACACCGTTTCTTCCCCATCGGCACACAGGGCATGCTCGACCACCACAAACCCATGCTCTTCGAGAAACGCAACCAGTGCTCGACCAGAGAGATCTTCACGATGACCCGTTGATACTCCGTCGCTGACTGTGAGAACTTTTGCCTGCCACGCGGTGGTCATGTTGCATCCTTATTTGTAGAAGAAGAGAGAAACTCAAATTGATCGCCGACGGCCACTCGTAACCCATTTGCCCAGTCTCTGGCCAGCATGGGTTTTTTGCTTTCTGCTTGCACATGCACAACAAGTAGATAGCCATCTACTGTACGCACCATCATTCCGTCTTTTCGTACTTCCGTTACTGCGCCAATAGCAAAACTGTTGTTCGCAATATTGTCTGATACAGATTCGTGCACACGGGCATCGAGAACCTTGACGCGTTGATTTCTGAAATTCGTAAACGCGCCACCCAAACGCACCCGTCGCACAGCATTTTTTGCCGGCTCGTTCCAATTGATTTGCAATTCAAACGGAGAAATCTTTTCCGCATGTACTGGTTCACCAACTTGTGCTGTTGGCTGAGGAAAACCATGACGCAACATGTGTACTAACTGCTGCGCCCCTACCACTCCGAGTCGTGAACGTAATTCATCTGCACTCTCGTGAGTGAGTATCTCCACTTCCTCAACTGAATAAACGCCCCCCGTGTCGAGTCCCTCTTCTATCTGCATGATGCTCGAACCAGTCTTTGCGTCACCAGTTAAAATTGCGCGCTCAACAGGTGCAGCGCCACGCCAACGCGGCAACAAGGAAAAATGCAGGTTGACGAGCGGAATCAGAGAGATGAGCGGTTCTTTCAAGATGCGCCCATAGGCAACCACCACACCGGTAACGCCTGCTAGAGAGTCTCTATTTTGGAGCTCGGACACCACTGCATCGATGGAATCGAAACATGGAATATTGAAATGGGCTGCTGCGGCCTTTACAGGAGAAGGTGAAGTATCAGAGCCGCGACCACGCCGTTTGTCGGGACGCGTTACAACTGCTTCAACGTGTATTCCGCTCTCGATGAGCAACGTGAGCACTTCGCTTGATATTTCTGGAGTACCGAAAAAGATGACGCGTTCAGTAGGCCCAGAAGGCGCGGGTACCAGTAGAGATGCGATATTTCCTACTTCAGTTTGATGACCTTGGGCTCTTGGCTCTTGATTTTCTCTCGTGCCCCAGAGGGGTCGTCGAGTGCTTCTGTTAAGCGACGGTATTCCGCTAAAGCTTCGGTTCGCTGATCTGGAGTCATGCGTTCAAACATCAAGACGCCATTCAAGTGGTCGAGTTCATGCTGAAAGAGTCGCGCCAAGAGTTCGTCGGCCTCAACCGAAACTTCTTCACCATCAATATTAATGCCTTTGAGAAGAATTTCTTTGGGACGAACCATCTCGACATAGAGACCGGGAATAGACAGGCAGCCTTCTTCGTACACCCATTCGCCGCTTGACTCGACCACGACCGGATTAATGAGCACCTCTGCCCCGTCACCAATGTCATAGACGAAGAGTTGTTTTTGAACACCAATTTGAGGAGCTGCCAAGCCAATGCCCGGCGCGTCGTACATGATGTCGAGCATTGCATCGGTGAGGCGCACCAATTTGTCGTCGATATTTTCAATTACAAGCGATTGCGACTTCAATACCGGATCGCCATATGTCCTGATTTCGTATCCCACACCTGCAAGGCTATCTACGATGAACTCCGGAGCGCAGCAACATTACTTTTCCTCTGAAGAGGGCGACCTTGCGAATATTGGCTCTGCAGTACGAGACGTCAATTGGAATGCTTTTGGTCACGATTTCCTCGCAAAGAGCGACAGGGGCGTCTTTAGCTACGACCACCTCGACAGAGGAACAGCAGTCTTTTTCACTTTGGTGCCGTTACCACCAGACCATGGCAACTTCCTCGACCTCGGATGTGGCTGGGGGCCAATGTCTTTATGTATGGCAAAACTGGCTCCTGCAAGCAAGGTATGGGCCGTCGATGTGAACCCGCGTGCTCGCGACCTCGTACTGCGAAATATCAACATTGCACAACTCAAAAATATTCACGTGGAAACCCCCGACAATGTTCCAAGCGACATTCAGTTCGATCTCATCTGGAGCAACCCGCCCATTCGCATTGGGAAAGATGCATTGCATGAGTTGCTCCTGCGATGGTTGCCTCGATTATCACCAACTGGAGAAGCTTGGCTTGTTGTACAAAAAAATCTTGGTTCCGATTCTCTTGCACAATGGATAGTTGAAAATGGTTTTGACGTCAAACGTCTGGGGAGCAAAAAGGGATTCCGCGTCTTATGCGTAACGCATCGGATCGACATAGCAACGAAACCGACTCGATAACTGGTCGCGTAATTGGGCAATACCTTGTGACAGTGCTTCGTCATTTTCCGCCCGTACAAGAAACTCTGCAGTCTTCACACTAGAAGAGAAAGCAAGTTTGCAATGTGCCCAATCGGCTGGGTTGAACGTTGGGTCGGCGAAAACTACACGGGCCATTGCCGCGTACGGAGGCAACTGCATTACCTTGCGTTTGTTTTGCTCGCGTTCAATGAGCAATTGCGGCTCTGGCGAAACAAAATCGTTGTACTGCGCATTTGACGCGTCTTGCGATTGCAAGACAATGAGCGCCTCGCTGGACCCCTTGAGGAGTCGGATTGCATGTATCAGCAATGTCCACGCCTGCTCACCTGCTCTATAGGTAGGCGCAAACAGCTCATTGTCGAAGTCTAAAAAGACGACCACATCGGCCGAGGAAACGCGATGCAACGCTGCTTCGGTGCCGATGTACACCAAAGTCGCCGCATTTGCAGCAACGGTTGTTTCTGCTGACAATTCAACAACTTGGCGCAACGCCGCCTTTTCAATTTCATCGCGCATCTTGGCCACTCCTTTGCGCAAGAGGGCTAGAGCGTTGCTTGAACACGACTGGCACGTAGCGGGGCGATGAGCACCGCAGCGATTGCACTCCAACAGTCCTTCATCATTTTGAATAACAGCTGCGTCGCAATTTTCACAACGAATAATTGCCTTACATGCCTTACACGACAACAGGCGTGACCGACCCTTGGTATTTAAAATACACACAACGGTTTTCGACTTGTCGCGCAGAACTTCAATGAGCCGTGATGAAAGGAGACCGAATTGAGGCTTCTCTTCGTCGCCCAAATCGCTGTATGGGTCAACCACCTCGATAGCTGGCCAATCGCCAGTTACTGGTTCAACAAAGCGCACTGCTCGTGACCCCGCCCAATGCGTTGCTGAAACTGTGGGAAGTGGAGAAACCAACAGACAAGGAATTCCAAGAGCACGCGCTCTTTCAATGGCAACATCGCGGGAATGCCAGGTAGGGCTACGCTCATCTTGCAAGCGTTCATCATGTTCATCGAGCACAATGATGCTCTTGAGTTCTGGGATAGATGCCCACACGGCACTACGTGCGCCCACCACCACATCGACACCTTCAGCGGCGCGCTGCCAGTCGTCTGGCATCAATGCAACCGACAAACCTTCTCGCCGAAGAGCCTGCGCAATGGTGCGAGCAAAACCTACTGAGGGAGTAACAACAAGTGTTCTTCCCCGTGAAATGCCAGATTCAAGCACAGGGCGTAACGGGCGTGGAGCCGGCCACACGAGCGCCCCGCCTCGCTGGTTGTCAAAAAGTTCTTCAGCCTCTGCGACAACACCTCGTTGACCCGATTTACGAGTTGCCCCGCTGTGACCTGTTCCCAATTGCTTGATGCGAAGAGATGGGCTCGCAGAGGAAAGAACGGCTCTCAACGGGCCACAAAAACGCTCTGCTGCCCACTGAGATAGTTGCACTACTTCCTTTGATGGTCCTTCTGAGAGAAAGCTGATGACCTCTTTGAAGTTGATTTCGCTCGACGGGTACTCAACTTCAGAAATGATCCATGCATCGACACGACGACCTTGAAGTTCAACGCGAACGATGCTGCCGACCTTGACATTTTTCAAGGACTCGGGCACAAGGTAATCGAAAGTTTTATTCACTCCACTCACATTGGGCACAACACGAACAATGCGCCTACCCAACGAGGGCGTAGAGATTAATTCTTGCTGGTTCAGAGCTTGACAGCCGCCTTGAACTCGGCGAGACGTGAAGTGTGCTCCCACGTGAACTGGGGCAATGCGCGACCGAAGTGACCATATGCAGCAGTCTTGCGATAGATCGGACGCTTCAGGTCGAGGTCACGAACAATTGCGGCAGGACGCAGGTCGAACACGTCGCGCACTGCTTGCTCAATGACTGCAGTAGGAACAATTTCAGTTCCAAAGGTTTCCACCAAAATGCTGACCGGGTGCGCCACGCCAATGGCATAGGCAACTTGTACTTCACAGCGAGTTGCAGCGCCTGAGGCGACAACATGCTTGGCTACCCAACGTGCAGCGTAGGCACCAGAGCGGTCGACCTTCGATGGGTCTTTACCTGAGAAGGCTCCACCACCGTGACGACCCATGCCACCGTATGTATCGACGATAATTTTACGTCCGGTGAGTCCGGTGTCGGCATGTGGGCCACCCAATACGAATTTGCCAGTTGGGTTGACGAAGATGTCGTAATTGTCATCGAGGAATTGCGCAGGAATGACTGGGCGAATGACTTGTTCGATGAGGTCGGGACGAATGACCGTGTCGCGATCGGCTTCTGCGGCGTGCTGAGTGGAGATGAGCACTGTTTTCAACCGAACAGGCTTGCCGTCTTCGTAGTCGAAAGTGACTTGGGTTTTACCGTCTGGACGCAGGTATGGAATTGCCCCCGACTTACGCACTTCGGTGAGGCGCTCTGCCATGCGATGTGCGAGCCAAATAGGAAGTGGCATGAGGTCGTCGGTTTCGTTACATGCATAACCAAACATCATTCCTTGGTCGCCAGCACCTTGACTATTCAAAATGTCTTCACCGCTTTTGCCCTTGCGCACTTCTTCGCTTGAGTCAACGCCTTGGGCAATATCGGGGCTCTGCGCATCGAGTGTGACCATGACTCCGCAGGTGTTGCCATCGAAACCAAAGAGAGCGTTGTCGTAGCCAATTTCGTTGATGACTGCGCGAGCGATGTCGGGAATGGGTACGTAAGCATTTGTGGAAATTTCACCAGCGACGATGCACAAGCCAGTGGTGAGCAAAGTTTCACACGCAACACGAGCATGAGGATCTTCCGTCAAAATAGCGTCGAGCACGGCATCAGACACTTGGTCTGCCATTTTGTCGGGGTGACCCTCGGTGACGCTCTCTGATGTAAATGTGTACTTGCTCACGTGTGCTCCTGTATGCGATGAAGTGACTTCTCTACGCTATCCAATACGCGTTGCGCGATAGTGGTTTTACTGGCCAGATCGACCGTTATCGGATCGTCATTGACGCTGATGATGACCACCGCATTGGTCTCGTGCCCGAAACCCACCTGTGGCAACGAGACATCGTTTGCAACAATCAGGTCGAGGTTTTTCCGCTCTAACTTGCCTTGTGCGTTCGCCAAGAGATTGTTGGTTTCAGCGGCGAACCCCACCAGTATTTGACCCGGACGCTTCATTTTCCCGAGACCCGCCAAAATATCGGGTGTGGCCTCAAGGACAATTGGCGGCACACCATCTTCCTTTTTCCACTTTCCATCGGCAATGAGAACGGGCCGAAAATCGGCTACCGCTGCTGCCATCACTATGACATCGGCACTTGGCGCAATTCTTTCAACAGCATCTTGCATTTGCTGCGCTGTTTCTACCTGCACTTGTGAAATGCCGTGCCGGGCGGGGGCCATTTCCACAGTGGTGATGAGAGTAACGAGAGCACCCCGCGATGCCGCTGCAAGTGCAATGGCATGACCTTGTTTGCCACTCGAACGGTTAGCGAGAACACGTACCGCATCGATTGGTTCACGAGTTCCCCCTGCCGTCACCAAAAAGTGTTTTCCCGATAGCGAACCGTTGCCTGTATGAGGTTGCAGAGCTTGCGCCATTATTTCCACAATATTTTCTGTTGCCGCAAGACGACCCTTGCCTACATCTCCACCGGCGAGACGACCCTCTTCAGGTGGCGTAATGAAAACTCCCCGACTGCGAAGAACAGAAATATTGTGCTGCACAGCATCGTGCTCCCACATCTCTGTGTGCATTGCCGGACACACCACAACTGGTGCTTGTGTAGCGATCAGAGTTGTAGTGAGCAGATCTGAGGAGATGCCAGCAACGTACGACCCAATGAGACGAGCCGTGGCTGGCGCAACAACGATGACATCGGCTTTTTGACCAAGCCGCGTATGGGGAATAACGCTTTGGTCGTCCCATAACGAGGTGTGCACTGGCTCAGAGGACAACGCCGACAGGGTAGTTTTCCCAATGAAGTGTTCTGCATCGGGGGTCATGATGGTGGCAACATGTGCCCCGGCATCGACCAGGTAGCGAATGAGTTCAACTGACTTGTATGCAGCTATGCCACCGCAAACACCGACAACAATAAATTTGTCTCTGAAAATTGAGGAGTCAGTCATGACACAACAGTTGAAAGAGGTTCTTCTGACAGTGCCAACGGCAACTTACTCGGCGTTGTCTGATGTGCTGTTCTCTGCGGCTTCAGCAGCGATTTCAGCGTCGATAGCGGCCTGCTCTTGTGCAGCTGCAGCCCAATCGGTGAGATACACGTTGCCATCGACCGCGTCGTAGTACACATCTTCTGGCATTTCCGTTTTGATAATTTTGTCAGCTGCAATTTCTTCAAAGGCAATGCTGATGGGCTTACGGGCAACCGAGCTCACCTGAGGCGGGATGGAGTTACCCAAGCCGTCACCTAGCTGATTGAAGTATGAGTTGATTTGGCGCGCACGACGCGCACCCAAGGTAACAAGGCTGAATTTCGAGTCGACCCGATTGAGGAGTTCTTCAATTTTCGGGTTGATCATTGAGTCATTTGCACGTGCCACGGGGGCCTCCAAGATGTGTAGTGAGAAAAACAGGGTCGACGAAGTGGGACTATCCTACCGAGTCGTGCGCCGGTTGCGTTCGTGGTGCAAAACTCGCAAAAGTTCCTGCAAAGTAAGCTCGAGATCGTCATTAACCACAACATGGTCGGCGATGGCAATGCCAACGGGTTCTTCTTCTTCGGCCTTGCGGAGGCGCTCTTCCACCTTTTGCTCGGGGTCTCCTCGACCCCGCAACCGACGCTGCTGCTCGAGGCGAGATGGGGGCAATACAAAAACAAGAACCGCGTCGGGATGGCTGGTTTTCACCTGTTGGGCCCCGTCGACCTCAATTTCCAGAACGATGTCGTTTCCTTCTATCGGTTCAGGAGACGGGGTCCCGTAATAGTTGCCTAAAAATGAGGTCCACTCTAAAAATCCATTTGCCGCGATGCGTTCTTGGAAATCTTCCCGAGTCACAAAAACATAAGCGTTTGGATCTTCATTTTCTCGATGGTTACGTGTGGTCCATGACCGGCTCAACCACAGTTGTGGATCGCGCTTCACCAGAGCTTGAACAATGGTGCCTTTGCCCACACCACCGGGCCCCGACAGCACCAAAATAATGGGGTCGCGTGAAGCACTCATTGTTGCCCACCGGCAAAGAGTGTTTCCCATTGAACAGATGTGATGGAGAGACAGGGGCTGAGATAGTTGACACCCAATTCATCGAGTGTGCGCCGAGCAGACACCTTTCCCATTCCGGGAACAGACTCTGCAACTTTCACAACGTAGAGA
>JBAXNF010000075.1:0-9080 GCA_037133935.1 bacterium | reverse complement strand
GCGGTAGGTCGTAAAAGCGTGGTGAGCATGCGCACTGTGGTGCTTTTGCCAGCCCCGTTTGGCCCAAGAAAGCCAAAGATCTCGCCTTCTTTGACTTCGAGGTCTACGCCATCAACAGCTTTAATGGGTTCGTCTTTGGATCCGAAGTAGCGCTGAAGTCCAGTAGCAATAATGGGAGAAGACATTTACCCACTATGCCACCAAAATATTTGCTTACTACAATCAAAGACCTCAAAAGAGGTGTGAATTATTTTGCAGCGGCAATAGCCAACCACACGCGTTCTGCGGTGGTAGGCATGTCGATATGGCGCACACCGAGGTGTGACACAGCATCAACTACAGCCGATTGCACTGCCGGTGTAGAACCAATTGTTCCCGACTCACCAATGCCTTTTGCACCGAGTGGGTTGAGAAATGTTGGTGTCTCCATGTGGACCACTTCAAAGCTCGGAAGTTCTGCAGCGGAAATGAACGCATAGTCGGCCAAGTTAGAAGTGATGGGGTTGCCATCGGCGTCGTAACGCACTTCTTCTAACAAAGCTTGTGCAGTGCCTTGGGCAACTCCACCGTGAATTTGTCCTTCAAGAAGAAGCGGGTTGAGAACACGACCCGCATCGTCACAGGCAACGTGGCGCAAGTGCTTTACCTTGCCAGTTTCTGTATCGACTTCAACAACAGCAACGTGTGCACCAAAGGGGAAAGTTGCGCCTTCTGCAATGAAGACTCCTTCTTGCACAAGCCCACCCTCACCTTTCATGGATAGGGCAATGTCGGCCCAGCTTTTTGCCACAGCAGGAGTTCCTGCAACGTGGAAAACAGCACGGTCTTTGTCGAGCACAACGTCTGCTTCGTTTGCTTCAAGCAAGCGAGCAGCAATTTTCTTTGCATTGTCGACAAGCTCAATAGATACTTGGTTAACAGCGGCTCCACCTTGTTGCAATGAACGCGATCCCATGGTGCCTCCACCAACAGGAACGAGGTCGGTATCGCCCCATACAAGATCGATCATGTCCATAGGAATACCGGTTTGCTCTGCGGCAATCATCGACCACGAGGTGGCATGACCTTGGCCATGAGGGCTTGTTCCGGTGTACACCACTGCGTGTCCGTTTTCTAAGACTTCAATTTTTGCAGCTTCACTCATTGGTGGAACGCCACCAGTAATTTCAACATAGACCGACACGCCAATACCTAATTGCTTTGCGCCACCAGCAGCACGACGCCGCGCTTGTTCGGCGCGCAACTCGGTGTAGTTAGCAGCTGCTAAAGCTTTGTCGAGTGCACCTTCGTAGTCGCCCACGTCGTAGTTCTGGCCAATGGCAGTGGTGTGGTTATGCATGAACTTAGGAATGAGGTTCATGCGGCGAACATCAACAGGGTCTTTGCCAATTTCAGCAGCAAACATGTCCATAGCACGCTCTGCAGCAGCAGTTGCTTCAGGGCGGCCAGCACCACGGTATGCGGTAGTTGGTGTTGTGTTGGTGACAACTGAAGTGGTACGCACTTCAACAGTGGGGATGTCGTAAACAGCCGACGACATTGGGCGTGTCATGAACGGAGCAAGGATGGTTCCCATGTCGACCCACGCACCTGAGTCTTGGAAAACCTGCATTTGGTATGCCTGTACTTTTCCTGCACGAGTACCGCCAATGGTGACGTATTGAACTTGTGCGCGACCATGACCAAGACCCACCATGCTCTCGCTACGAGTTTCGCGCCAACGCAATGCACGGCCGACTTTTTTAGCGAGCATGCCCAGAAGCATTTCTTCGGGGTAGACACCGATTTTGGCACCGAAGCCGCCACCAACGTCGGGAGTAATCACGCGAATTTGAGTGTCGTCGAGGCCAAGTGCTGCTTTGAGGCCTTCGCGGGCACCTTGTGCATGTTGAGTGCTCAACCACTGAAAGAGGCGGCCATCGACCCAAGCAACTGCAGAACCACGTACTTCAAGTGGGCATGGTGCAACGCGCTGGTTAATGAAACGACCTTTTACTACTACTTCGCAGTCTGCAAAAATGGCGTCGCCTGTGTTGTCGGGCATGCCGAGGGCGGTGGAGTCGAACACCACGTTGCTGCCACACTCTTCGTAAATGAGGTTGGTGCTTGCCATTGATTCTTCAATGTCGATGAGCGCTGGCAGCACGTCGTAATCGACGATGACTAATTCGGCTGCATCTTCACCTTGTTCGCGTGTTTCAGTAATAACAGCTGCAACTGGTTCGCCAACATAACGAACCTTTGTGCGAGCAAGCAATGTGCGCTTCGCCATAGGGTTAAATGTTGCAGGCATTTCTGGAAGGTCGAGGCTGTCGCCAGTGAAGACAGCAATGACGCCAGGAGCATTCAATGCATCGGAAGTATCGATGCCGGTAATGACGCCGTGAGCAACACTGCTGCGTACATAAGTAACGTGCGCGGCGCCCATGAGATGCGGTTCGTGTTGTAGGTCGTCAACGTATTCGCCACCTGTGGTGAGAAACTTTGGGTCTTCTTTACGAATGACGCGGTTACCGAGAATACTTCCACCCATGAGGGCCCCCTGTGAACTGAATGATTTTGACTGACTAACTGCCTCAAACACTACAGAAGGTTTCTAGGGTTGCAGAAGTGGACCCAAAGATCCGGGCTGTTGAGCCCCATTTTTTTGAGCCGCAGCGGCTCGAACGGCGAGAATATTCGTGACAACGTTGTATGGCCACCCTGCGGGGAGTGTGAGGTTGAGGGCTGGGGCCTCAAGGAGGGCAAGGCGCTTTTCACCGGGAAGCAGGTAGCCCAATTCTTTACGAGCGGTTTCGCGGATGCCTTCAGGGGTCTGCAATCGCTGAATTTCGGTTTGCAGTTGTTCGTTGGCATCTTCGAGCGCTGCAAATTCTTGCTGACGTTGGGTGATATCGCTGCGCTGGCTGAAGAGACCCTTCACGGGGAGTCCGATGAGGGCAACGGCAAGTGCTGCAAGGATGACAACAGAAACGGTGAGCGTGATATTGCGTGAAATGGCACGCTGGAAAAGCTTGTGGTCTACATGGACGGGTCGCGTGAGGTCGCGAACAGAGGAGCGTGTAGACATCCTCCTATTGTGCCGTGTGAGCACCTCAATATGGTGTCATTGGTGTTTCTCGGCTTAACGCAACGGGGCGAGGGCATCGCGGCCACGGAATGTGGCACTGTCGCCCAGAATCTCTTCAATGCGTAGCAGCTGGTTGTATTTGGCTACACGATCGCTACGTGCCGGCGCACCTGTTTTAATTTGTCCGCAATTGGTGGCTACCGCAAGGTCTGCAATGGTGGCATCTTCCGTTTCACCACTGCGGTGGCTCATGACACTTGTGTATTGGTGACGAGTTGCCAACTCAACGGTCTCCAAGGTCTCTGTAAGTGTGCCAATTTGGTTCACTTTAATGAGCACGCTGTTGGCAACATATTGGTCGATGCCCATGCGCAGGCGACGGGCGTTGGTAACAAAAAGGTCGTCGCCAACAAGTTGCACCTGAGATCCAATTGCTTGTGTGAGTGTTGACCAGCCGGCCCAGTCGTCTTCAGACATTGCATCTTCAATAGAGACAATGGGGTACTTGTTGACAAGTGAGGTCCACCACACAGAGAGTTCTTGTGACGTGAGCACTTTTCCTTCACCGGTGAGATGGTATTTACCATCTTGAAAGAGTTCACTCATCGCGGGGTCGAGTGCAATAGCAATATCGGTTCCTGGTGTGTACCCGGCACGCTCGATTGCTTCCACCAGCACTTTGATGGCTTCTTCGTTAGACGACAAGTTAGGCGCAAACCCGCCTTCATCTCCTACAGCAGTTGCTAAGCCACGATCGGCTAATACCTGCTTGAGAACGTGGTAGGTCTCGGTTCCCCAGCGCAACGCTTCAGAAAAACTTGATGCGCCAACGGGCATAATCATGAACTCTTGTAGGTCGATGTTGTTGTCGGCATGTGCGCCACCGTTAATGACATTCATCATGGGAACAGGTAGAACATGTGCGTTGGGTCCGCCGATAGAGCGAAACAATGGCAGAGCAAGTTCGTCGGCTGCGGCATGGGCAACTGCCAAGCTCACGCCAAGAATTGCATTTGCTCCGAGACGACCTTTGTTTTCAGTTCCATCGAGGTCGATGAGTTGGTAGTCAATTGCGCGTTGGTCGAGTGCATCGCTACCAATGAGCGCTTGATGAATTTCGGTGTTCACATGGTGCACGGCATTTAACACGCCTTTGCCGGAGTAACGCTTCGGGTCTTTATCGCGTAGTTCTTCTGCTTCATGTTCGCCAGTAGATGCGCCAGAAGGAACCATTGCGCGCCCGTGGGCCCCAGAATCGAGAACAACGTCAACTTCAACTGTGGGGTTACCTCGAGAGTCGAGGACCTCGCGGCCGGCAATACTGATAATGCTGCTCATAAGTACTGTCTAACGCAATTTGATGGAATTCCACAAGGTGTCGAGCTCCTCAAGTGAGGCTTTTGTCATATCGATGCCGCGTTCTTCGGCCAATGCCTGAACTGCTTCCACACGACCTTGGAATTTTCTCGATGCGCTGCGCAGGGCAACTTCGGCATCAATACCAAGGTGTCGCGCCACATTGACCACGGAAAAGAGCAGGTCGCCTAATTCCATGCCGATGACCTCGGGGTCGGCTCCCGCCATTGCTTCGTGTAGCTCGTTGGTTTCCTCGTGAATTTTTTGTAAGGGCCCTTCAACATCTGGCCAGTCGAAGCCCACCTTGGAAGCTTTTTTCTGTAACTGCTGTGCATAGAGGAGCGAGGGTCCTGACTGCACGACCCCGTCGAAGATGCCAGTGCGTTCTGGCTTTTCAAGTTTTTTGATGGCGTCCCAGTTAGTGCTTACCTGTTCGGAAGTGTCGGCAGTGACGTTTGCAAAAACATGTGGATGACGACGAACGAGTTTGTCGTGAACAGTGCGCGCAATATCAGCCATGGTGAAGCGGCCTTCTTCTTCTGCGATCGCTGCATGGAACTCCACTTGGTACAACAGGTCGCCAAGTTCTTCAATGAGATTGTCATCGGTTGTTGGGTTGTCTACTTGAAGCGCTTGAAGTGCGTCAACTACTTCGTAGGTCTCTTCAATGAGATAACGAATCAGAGATTCATGTGTTTGTTCTTTGTCCCACGGGCACTGTTCACGAAGCGTGCGGGCAAGTTTGTGCAAGTTCACGAGTTCGCCGGCAACGGGTTCAGTGAGCCGAGGAATATACAAACTAGTGAGATGATCGGCCTCGATGGTGCGGTCTATTTCTGACCACGTTGTATGAACAATATTTTCATCATCAAGACCTACGTGATGCAGTAGCACAACCGGTGTATTGGCAGGTTCAGACTCTGCAGCAAGTTTGATATCGGACAGTACCCAGTTTGCGTGACAGTGGGCAACGAGGAATGGCCCATGGTCGCCAGCAGTTTGTTGAGCAAAGAGGTGGCCATCGATGAGTCGAACGTTGCTATCGATGGGGTCAATGCCAAGTGCCGCCCACGAGCAATCGAGAAAAGAGACTGCAGCGAAAACTTCTACAACTACATCTTTGTTTTCACGCAACAGTTGAACACTGCGTTCGAGCACCGAAGGAGAACCAGGAACTGCGTAGAGCACGGTGTCGTATTGATGGGCTGCCTCAACAAGTAGCTCGGCTATCTGTGCGTATACCTCATCGAAAGTGACAGCTGAATCGTAGAGATGATCGAACGACTGTGCATCGGGAAGGAGATGCGCAGAAGGATGCTGCACGGTGCGTAAAAAGCGATGCGGAATTTGGGTGATTGCAGTGAGCGTTGCCGATGTGACAAGCCCGGGGTCACCAGGGCCGAGGCCAACAACACAAATGCGTGGCATTAATTACTTGGCAACAATCGATGCTGTCGCAGGGTTCCAACGGCCATAGGCGGGGTCAACGGAAATAGGTGAGTTGGTGACATGACCAGTAGCCAAGAGTGGCCCAGGGGCCGACTTGACGAAAGCAATGACATCTTTTGCTACATCGGCAAAGGTTGCAATCGAGATGACGTGGTAGCCGAAGCTCGATTGCACTGGGCCGTAGGGAGCTCCTGCCTTCGCTGCAATAGCACCTGCAGTAAAGAGTGGGTCGAAGTTTGCTTGGTAGTCGAGGAGCGACATGCAGCGCGAGGCAACACCTTTGGAGTCATTGCCAGAAATACGGCCACCAGTTTTCTTTGCCGCAGACTCAGTGGAATATTTTGCTGCGAGCTTCGCGAAGTCGCCACCTTTGTTGAGTTCCGACAGAACCTTTGTGGCTGTGCTTTTTTCCTTGGTCAAAATATGACTGGCACATATGACTCCGGTCAGCGATGGGTTTTCTTCGTACATTTTCTTGATGTCGGCATCTGAGGGTGCACTCAATGCCTGCACTGCTGCCGTTTCAGCATTCAAGTTGATGATGAGATTCTGCAGCGCTGGGGTGAGCGTCTTAAATTTCTCATCGGCGATGCCGTCAGAAACCTTTTTGCGTTCTGCGGCACTCACCGATTTTCCGATACTTTGCAAGAAAACTTTGTAGTCGTTCTCTTTAATGATTGCAGTCAAGATGCTGCGCACATCGTCGCCGGCAGCAATGCCGTCTGGCATATTGAGCTGTCCAATTTTTGAGAACTCACTAATAAAGCCTTCAAAAGATTCTTGGCTAATAGATACGCCGTTCACAGTTGCCGCGGTCGAGGCCTTCGGGACGGTGGAGCATGCCGTGAGGCCAATGAGCAGGGCGCCAGCAATGAGCGATGTACGGAGGGTTGAAATACGAGTCACGAGAAAACTTTACTGTGCAGAGGCGAGGAGTCACTGATCTGCGAAGAGTTCCGCCAGAAGTTCTTGTAGGTCGTACACCACTTGATCGTTGTTAGTACCTTTGCGATTCTGCGGAGGGCCTTGTAGCGGTACCACGAGTTGTTTTGCATCTTCTCGGTACGACATCCCCTTAAATTTTCCCGTTCGCGAGAGACGCTGCACAGCCATTTGCTGGCTGTTTTTCAATTCCACCGGCGAGATGCGCGCGGTATTCATCATGACCGTGAGTTCTTTGATGCCGTAGGTATGGCACGCGGCACGCAGTGTGCCTACTGCGAGAAGAATATCGGCTTGGTGAGGAAGGGGGCCGAAACGGTCGAGCCATTCGCGCCGGACGTCTTCTACTTCTGCAAAAGTTTTTACTTCGCTGAGGCGGCGGTAGGCCTCAAGCCGGAGGTCTTCTGTTGGCACGTAGTCATTGGGGAGGAATGCCGATACTTGAATGTCGAGCTTCAGCTCACTAGGAGCTTCAATGGGTTCGCCTTTCATCTCAGCAACCACTTCAGTGACCATTTGGCAATAGAGGTCGTAACCCACCGCAGCAATATGGCCACTTTGTGCCTCGCCCAAAATGTTTCCTGCGCCACGAATTTCTAGGTCGCGCATGGCAATTTTAAAACCGCTTCCTAGTTCAGTTGCTTCACCAATGGCGCGCAACCGTTCGTAGGCATCTTCACTCAACACTTTGTCGCGCGGGTGGAAAAGGTACGCATATGCACGTTGCCCACTTCTTCCCACGCGCCCACGTAGTTGGTGCAACTGCCCAAGACCCAATAGGTCGGCTCGTTCAACAACCAGAGTATTGACGGTGGGCATATCGATGCCGCTCTCAATAATGGTGGTGCAAACAAGTACGTCGAAGTTGCCATGCCAAAAATCAATCACAATTTGTTCAAGTGAGCTTTCATCCATTTGGCCGTGAGCAACCGCAATACGTGCTTCAGGTACGAGTTCTCGCAATTCCGCAGCACGTTCGTCGATGGTTTGAACGCGGTTATGCACCCAAAATACTTGACCCTCGCGCAGCAGTTCGCGTCGAATGGCTTCCACGGCAAGTCGCTTATCGAGTTCGCCAACATAAGTGAGGATGGGCTGGCGGTCTGCGGGAGGAGTTTGCAAAAGAGAAAGGTCGCGAATACCCACCAAACTCATTTCAAGTGTGCGGGGAATGGGAGTGGCGCTCAATGTAAGTACGTCAACGTTATGACGCATCTTTTTCATGGTCTCTTTGTGCTGCACACCAAAGCGCTGTTCTTCGTCAACAACAAGCAAGCCAAGATCTTTAAATTTGATGTTGTCTTGCAGAAGGCGATGCGTGCCAATAACGCAATCTGTTTCGCCCGATGCGAGGGATGCAATAATTTTCTTTGCCTCACTCGCGGTTTGAAAACGCGACAACACTTCTACCTGAATCGGGAAACCCGCGAAACGCTCTGAAAATGTGTTGCCGTGCTGTGATGCGAGCAATGTGGTGGGGGCAAGTACTGCTACCTGCTTGCCGTCTTGTATTGCCTTAAAGGCAGCGCGAATAGCCACCTCTGTTTTGCCAAAACCCACGTCGCCGCACACCAGGCGGTCCATTGGGGTGGCGCGTTCCATATCGCTTTTAATTTCGGCAATTGCTGTGCGCTGGTCGGGGGTTTCTGCGTAAGGAAAGGAGCCTTCCATTTCGTGTTGCCAAGGGGTGTCTGGCGAGAACGCGTGGCCTTCAGCGGTCACGCGACGCTGATACAAGACAACAAGTTCTTGCGCAATTTCTTGCACTGCAGATTGCACCCGCGATTTTGCACGCGCGAAATCGGAGCCACCCAAACGGTGCATCGCAGGTGTTTCGCCACCCACATACTGGCGAATGGAGTCAATTTGATCGGTCGGCACGTAGAGCTTGTCGCCACCTTTATACGCAAGTAGCAAATAGTCACGTTGTGCCCCACCAATTGCGCGACTTACCAGACCTTCAAATTTGCCCACGCCATGGTGGTAATGAACAACGTAATCACCAGATTTAAGATCTTGGAACGTTGAACCCGCCGTGCGAGGTCGTGCTCTGCGTGGTGTGCGACGCCTGCCGGTGAGATCCGATTCGGTAATGAGAGCAACATGTGCACTTGGCATGTACGCCCCAAAGTGCATTCTTGCTGTTGCAATATAAATTGCAGGTGGCAGTTCCGGGTGTTTCAGCGTGCTCACGGAATCGAGCAAAATAACGTCTGCGCCACCTTGCTTCAAGCCGAGATCAACATTTATTATTCCTACCCCT
>JBAXNF010000074.1:0-9082 GCA_037133935.1 bacterium | reverse complement strand
GGGTTGTCTGGCGAGCCGTCGTATCCGGTGTCTGTGGTTCCGATGTAGGTGTATTGAAATGTGCCATCGCCATTAGGTACCCAGGGCACGACAAACAAACTGCGTTTATCTTTTGGCACCGGAATAACAACAGCAATGTCGTTGCGCACGAGGTTCCACGGCACGGTGATGTGCACCCCTTTTGCGGGTCGAATAGAAGATGGGTGTTTGCCTTCGTCAAGCTTGCGCACATCGTCGGCCCACACTCCAGTGGCATTCACAACCGCTTTGGATTTCACCGTTAGCGCATCGCCTTCGTGTGATTGCACCTGCACGAGGAATGTTCCTGATGAGTCTTTTTCAATTCCAGTGACGCTGCACCAGTTGGCAAGTGTTGCCCCAAGTTGAGCTGCAGTTTGCGCAAGTGAAATACATATACGAGAGTCATCTGCTGCGGCGTCGTAATACAAATATGCAGACGCAAGCCGATCTTTTGGCATTGTTGGCAAGTGTTTATACGCAGCTTTTGCGTTTAAGCGGCGGTGAAATTTTCCGATGCGCCACCCACCTGTGAGGTCATACATCCACAATGCAGAACCCAGTGCGCGCGCAATTTTCTTTTTGATGAGACCATCTTTAGTAACGATGGGAATCATGAAGGGGAGCACTTGCACTAAGTGCGGGGCATTGGAACGCAAGCGTCGCCGTTCATGCAATGCTTCGTACACCAAGCGCACGTCGCCTTGTTGCAGGTAACGCAATCCGCCGTGAATGAGTTTTGAACTTTTCGATGAGGTACCCGATGAAAAGTCGTGACGCTCAAGTAGTGCAACTCGCAAACCTCTGCTTGCAGCATCGACGGCAACACCAAGACCCGTGACACCACCACCAACAACGACAACATCGAATTCTTCATTTGTCAGATTCTGTAGTGCGTGTGCTCTCGTCAGAATGGGGGTGCTCAAGGGGGCGGAGTTACTCATGAGTAGATACTACTTGTGACTGAAATCGCATGCTCTGTTAGTTAGCATGACTTGTTGATAATCAGAGCATGAGACTAATTTCCCCACTGTGAAAACACCAGAAGAGCTCGTCGCCCACTTTCGCGAGCAGGGGTACAAAGTCACCCCACAACGCCAACTCATTTTCCGTTTGTTGAATGGCAATACGGCTCACCCCACGGCAGAAACGTTGTACGAGGTTGCAGCACAGCAGATGCCTGGCATTTCGTTGCGCACGGTGTACCAAACCTTGTCGGAATTGAGCGCCATGGGTGAAGTGCAGCACATCGATCTGGGTTCTGGCGCTGTGCGCTTCGACCCCAATGTGGACGATCACCACCACTTGGTGTGCGGCACGTGTGGAGCGGTGCACGACGTCTATGTGAATCAAACGCCCCTGCATTTTGAAGGCGATGTTGAAGGTTTTGCGGTGCACAGCACTCGCATTGTGTTCTCAGGTGAATGTGCTCAATGCGCGCATTTGTCTGCGTAAGAGAAATACCCATAACAACTACAAAAAAGGAGACGTCATGGCCGGATTGAACGGAACCAAGACACATGAAAACCTGAAAGAAGCATTTGCTGGTGAAAGCCAAGCAAACCGTCGTTACCTTTGGTTCGCGCAGAAGGCAGACATTGAAGGCTTCCCCGATGCAGCTGCACTTTTCCGTTCAGTTGCTGAAGGCGAAACCGGCCATGCACATGGTCACCTCGACTTCCTCTCACAAGTAGGCGACCCAGCATCTGGTTTGCCCATTGGCGAAACCGAAGAGAACTTCAAAGCATCTATTGCTGGTGAAACATATGAGTACACACAGATGTACCCAGGTTTTGGACGCACTGCTCGCGAAGAAGGATTCAACGACATCGCCGATTGGTTTGAAACTCTTGCAAGAGCCGAAAAGAGCCATGCTGGTCGTTTCCAGCAGGGTCTTGACGCTCTCTAAAGAGTGTGTCATCTCGTTGTGGGGTACAGGTTCTTGCCTGTACCCCACAACAACACTTCTATAAAATAATGTAAACCGAGGAACGACATGACCATCACATACGACCCGAAGCATCCGAAATACCTCAATGAGGCCGATCTGCGTGATGAGCTCACCCGGGTGTACGACCTATGTCATGGGTGTCGTTTGTGTTTTAAATATTGCACGTCATTTCCTACACTTTTTTCCTACGTTGATGCCCATGACGATCAAGATGCGGGTCGCTTGACCCCAGCACAACAAGATCAAGTGGTCGACGAGTGCTTCCAGTGCAAGCTCTGTTACATCAACTGCCCCTACATTCCAGGTCTGCATGATTGGGAACTCGATTTTCCGCGGCTCATGTTGCGTGCCGATGCGACCCGCCAAGCAAATGGTCAAGTGCCACTGCGTAAGCGCATGACCACCACGGTGATGGGCCACACCGATGCGCTCGGCAAAGTAGCTACAACGTTCTCACCAATCGCCAATGCAATCATGGGAGCCGAACCAGGTTCGCTTATACGCAAAGTGGTGGAAAAAACTTCTGGTGTCTCAAGCCAACGTCTCTTGCCACCGTTTGCCAAGACTCGTTTCTCGACATGGTTCAAAAAGCATGTGTCTCCTGTGATGACAAAAAAACAAGGAAAAGTAGCGCTTTTCCCCACCTGTCTCGTTGAATACCAAGAGCCAGGCATTGGTAAAGACCTCATCAATGTTTATGAAAAGAACAATATTGAGTGTTCACTGGCCGAAGGTGCTTCGTGCTGTGGTGCCCCGTACCTCCACAGCGGCGATGCTGAGCAATTCAAAAAAGTAGGTGCAAAAAATGTTGAGGCGTTAGCCGCAGCAGTGCGTGCCGGCAACGACATTGTTGTGCCACAGCCAACGTGTGGATACATATTGAAGAAAGACTATCTCGACTACATCGGTGGGCCAGACGCTGAACTAGTTGCCGCAAATACTTACGATGCGGCTGAGTACCTGATGCGCTTGCACAAAGGGGAAGGAACTGAACTCAATACCGACTTTGTTGGCGAAGTGCCAGAAAAAATCACCTATCACGCACCTTGCCACTTGCGTGCTCAAAACATAGGCATGAAGAGCCGCGACTTGTTGAAACTCACTGGCGCAAAAATTAAGCTCATTCAAACCTGTTCAGGTATCGATGGTATGTGGGGCCTGCGTGCTGAAAACGCCGATATGTCGGTACCAATTGCCCGCAAACTTGCCGCTGAAATTGAAGCTGCCGAAGGCGATGAAATTGCGGGCGACTGTCATTTGGCGAACACCGCCATTACGGAACAAACAGGTAAATCGCCAAGTCACCCATTGCAATTGTTGGCTCGCGCATACGGAATTCCCGAAGAAAAATAACAACCCAATTAGAGAGGATGAATATGACCCCCGTTTTATCAACATCTCACAATGGTTCACGCAAGTTAGTGCTCGAAGATATTCTCGACCTACGTGCATATGAAAAAGTACGTGTTGCGGAAAAAGCACGTGTCTTGGAACTGAAGCGCAAGCGTCGCGTTGAACTCGGAACCATCTTGACAGTGCTCTTTGAAAACAGAGACACCATGTGGATTCAGATTCAAGAAATGTTGCGTGCCGAGAAAGTTCTCACCGATGAAGGTGTCTACGAAGAGCTCAATGCATACAACCCACTCATCCCAGAACCAGGGCAATTGAGCTGCACAGTTTTCATTGAAATCACCACCGAAGCCGCCATGCACGAGTGGTTACCAAAACTGGTGGGCATTGAGCGTTCCATTGTCTTGGTGCTCAGCGATGGCACTGAAGTTCACCCCGTGACCGATGCCCAGCACGATGCTGCCCTCACCCGTGAAGACATCACTGCCGCGGTTCACTACATCCACTTCAATTTCACGCCCGAACAAGTGGCCACATTTGCCGGTGGCCCGGTGCAATTGCGGTGTATCCACTCCAACTATTTAGAGGTGATTGAGCTTGCCGATTCCACCATTGGAGAGCTTCTTTTAGACCTTCAGGCCAATAATTAATTCTTTTTCCTTGAGTTTGCGTTACTTGCAGAGCACAACGTAAGGTAGGCGAGGTGAGACGTTCGTCACGCATCGGGGGATGCGCGGCGAGGGTGTCACTGAACACATTCCGGGGCTTTTCCGGGGTGAACTGCAACACGGTGGGGGAAACAACGTGACAGTCATTGATCTTTCATGGCGACAAAAAGGGGCCTGTCAGGGCCTCGACCCTGCAGTCTTTTTCCCTGATGAAGGAGACGAAGCGCAAGTAGAAATCGCCATTGCGGTCTGCGATACCTGCCACGTGCGGGTCTCGTGCCTTGAACATGCATTAGCCAGCCGCGAAAAAGAAGGTGTATGGGGCGGCACTACCGAACGCGAACGCCGACGCATTGTGCGTCAACGCCGTCGGTCTGCGTAAGAATGAGCGAGTGACTTCTTCGCATTCTCTCGATATTGCTCAGCACGGGGGTTGGCCAGGCATTTTGGGCACGCTCATCTTGGGAAACAATCTCGATGCACATATAGCCGAAGCAGCTATTACCGACATTTTAAATGGGCAAGCAACTGCGTCTCAAATGACGGCATTCATTGTTGCTTTGCGCGCCAAAGGTGAAACTGCAACCGAATTATCGGGCATGTTGCGCGCGGTGCGTTCCGCTGGCCAACGCGTCGACCTGGCACCAGAACTTGCGCAACGCGCCATCGACATTGTGGGCACGGGCGGCGACCAAAGCAATTCTTTTAACGTTTCTACTGTCACTGCACTCGTGGTGGCCGGTGCTGGAGTGCCGGTATGTAAGCACGGGAACCGCGCCGCTTCATCAAAATGTGGTGCAGCCGATGTGTTGGAAGAACTTGGTGTTGCCATTGAACTCGACCCCATTGGTGTTGCGCAATGTATTGATGAAGCAGGAATGGGCTTTTGCCTTGCTGCTCGTTTCCACCCAGCGTTTCGCTACACGGGGCCCTCGCGGCGCGAAATAGGAATATCCACTGCATTCAACTTGTTGGGGCCGATGGCAAACCCTGCACCTATTTCTTCCATGCTCGTTGGTGTTGCGGCGCCATGGATGATGCGTCCGATGATTGAAGCTTTAAGTTCACGCGGAGTCACTTCTGCATGGGTGGTGCATGGAAGCAACGGAACCGCGCAAGGTGGTGTCGATGAACTCACACTCGCTGGCCCGGCTCTCGTGATGCGTTTGCACCAAGGTGAAGTGAGCGAAATGAAAGTTGACTGCTCTGACATTGGTCTGTCATCGCAACCACTGTCGGCAATTGTTGGCGGAGATGCAACTGAAAATGCCCGCATTGCGCGTGCAGTGTTAGCTAGTGAAGCAGGTGCACCACGCGACACAGTTGTATTCAACGCAGCGGCAGCACTGCATATTGCTGGGGTCGCAGCATCGCTGGACGATGGTCGTCGCTTGGCTGAGGAATCTATTGATTCGGGTAAGGCATCTGAAGTTTTGCGCAAGTTAATAACAGCGAGCACTGCAGCAGCAGAGCGTTTGGAGTAATTATTTCCTCTCTGGCAGTGCGCGTTCCCGCAAGTTCGGCCAATTTAGGCCCAGGGTTCGATGGAGTAGCCATGGCGTTGTCGTTGTATGCAGCGGTGCGCGAAGCAAAAAGTGGCGACGCTGTTGCCGATGAATTTCACCCAGCCACCATTGCTTTTCGCGCACTCGGCGGCGTTGGCAATATTTCTGTACGTACCGATATTCCTATGGGACGTGGTCTTGGCTACAGCGGGGCAGTGCGAGTGGGTGGAGCGCTTCTTGCAGCAGTGCAGCAAGAGGAAAATGCATTGCATTCACATGAGTGGCGCAAGAAAGTTCTTGTGGCAACGTCAAACTTAGAAGGCCACGGCGACAATGTTGCTGCTTCGTTGCTGGGTGGAATAGTAGGAACAAACGGAACCTTTGCAGCGAAAATTACCAACAACTGCGCAGTGGAAGTGGTGGTGTGGGTTCCGTCTTCATCTACCTCAACTCATGCATCGCGTACACAGTTGCCCACCCAAGTACCTCTCGCAGATGCAGCTTTCAATATTGCTCACACAGCACTTCTTCTTGGGGCATTGAATTCGGGAGACCTTGAAGCACTTGCTGCTGCAACTGCCGACCGTTTGCATCAAGATCTTCGTTTTGCAGCAGTTCCACATAGCCGTGCAGCACTCGATGCGGGTTTGAGCGCCGGAGGCATTTGCGGATGGTTGTCGGGCTCAGGGCCGAGTGTTGCCATGTTTTGTCGTGCAGGCGAGGCAGCACGTATTGCTCAGAGCCTTCCCGCTGACGGCACGGCAAAAGTATTAAATATCGATACCACTGGCGCACGCCTGGTGTAGCCCTGTCACACCCCTTTGCTCACATGTGGGTATGGAACAACGCACCTCACTTCCCGTTACTTCTTCGTCACTCACCATTTCATGCGATACCTGTGTGATGCGCGAGAGCGATGCTTGCGGCGACTGCGTGGTCTCGTATCTCCTCAATCACGAGCCAGGCGATGCCGTGGTATTTAGCCTTGAAGAAGAGCGTGCCGTCAGGTTGCTCGCTTCTGCGGGTTTGGTGCCTACGCTTCGTCATCGTGAAGTCGGTTGAGTTTCAAAGTAGCTATACACGCCACCTCTCCGAGGTAGGTCTGTCGGCTGGGTTACACCGCATTGGCTTCACCACCGCCGAGCCTCTGTTACGGGCGCGTGAAGCATTGGTAGAACGTGAAGCACGTGGGTTGCGCGACACCATGCAGTTCACGTATCGCAACCCCATTCGTTCAACAACTCCAGAGATGGCGTTACCGCATGCGCGCAGCATTGTGGTGGGGGCGCGGAGTTATTTTGCCGATGTGCAGTTGCCGGTACTTTCTGAAATGACCGATGAAGTGTTTGGCGACGTTGCTCGCTATGCCTGGTCCGATCATTATGCGGCGCTGCGCGATTCGCTGACGGTGGTTGCGCAGCAACTGCGCAACGACGGCCATGAAGCCCTGGTGTTTGCCGATAGCAATGCCATTGTCGATCGCGAAGTTGCGTATCTTGCAGGGCTCGGATGGTTTGGCAAAAACGCAAACCTGCTCATTAGCGGTGCAGGCAGTTGGTTTGTCTTAGGTTGCGTTATTACTACTGCCGAGTTGGCGCCGTCGTCTGTGGTGTCTGATGGCTGTGGCACCTGCCGGCGGTGTCTCGACGCCTGTCCGACGGGGGCCATTGTCGAGCCAGGTGTCATTGACGCAGGAAAGTGCTTGGCGTGGATACTGCAAAAACCTGGCGTTATTGCGCACCAGTATCGCGAAGCCATTGGAGCACGCATGTACGGCTGCGACTCGTGCCAAGATGCGTGCCCGCCAAGCATGCGCCTTGCACAACATGAAAATATTGCCAACGATGCCCAAATAGTGGTCGATGTGTTAGAGCTGTTGTCGCTCAGCGATGCTGAAATTCTCGAACGCTATGGCCGTTGGTACATCGCTGGTCGTGATCCGCGATGGGTGCGCCGCAATGCTTTGGTCGTCATTGGCAATACCGCTTCTTTACACAATGAAAAAGCGAAAGCAGTAGTGGCCACTCACATGCAGAGCCCCGACCCGGTCTTGCGGGCGCATGCAATATGGGCGGCCTCGCGCCTCGGCATGGGTTCCAGCATTCCGCTTCACGACGAAAACCCCGATGTGGCTGCGGAATTGCACCGTCTGCCAGGCGTGCGTGAGCAACACTAGAGAAGCATGACTTCCCGCCACCTATTAGTAACGAACGACTTCCCACCCAAAATTGGTGGCATTCAGTCGTTGCTGTGGGAATGGTGGCGCCGTTTGCCGAGCGACTCGTTTGCTGTTCTCACGTCGCCCTACGACGGTGCAAAAGAGTGGGACGCAACGCAACCGTTTCATATTGAGCGCACGCGCGAGCCAGTGTTATTGCCGCACCCATTCATGGTGAAGCGCATTAACGAGATGGCAAAACGGATGAACGCCGACTTTGTAGTACTCGACCCTGCCGTACCGCTCGGCATTATTGGCCCGTCGCTGGAATTGCCTTATGCGGTTGTTGTTCACGGGGCCGAAGTGACGGTGCCAGGGCGTATACCTGGCACGCACCAAATATTGGGCCGCGTATTGCGCAAATCTGTTCACGTGGTTGCCGCTGGTCAGTACCCGGCCGATGAAGCGGCGCGTGCAGCCGGTTGTGAACTTCCTACAACAGTGGTGCAACCTGGTGTCGATACCGAACGCTTTCGCGTATTGAGTACCGACGAACGCGCATCGGCGCGTGAACATTTTGGTGTGTCACCCAATGCAGAACTCATTGTTGGTGTCAGTCGTCTTGTTCCGCGCAAGGGTTTCGATATTGCTATTTCGGCAGTTGCGCGACTTGCGCGCGATCGTCCGCAATTAGAAATGCTCATTGCGGGCGCGGGTCGCGATGCAAAGCGACTCAATGAACTTGCCAAAAGGTTGGGAGCGCCTCTGCGCTTTTTAGGCCGCACGCCATTTGAAGACCTGCCTCTTCTGTATGGCTGTGCCGATATTTTCACCATGCTGTGTCGCAATAGGTGGGGCGGGCTCGAACAAGAAGGCTTTGGCATCGTGTTTTTGGAAGCAGCAGCTTGTGGAGTGCCGCAGGTAGCGGGTAGTAGCGGCGGAGCCGCTGAAGCCGTTGACGATGGCGTGACGGGCATTGTGGTGAAAGACCCCACCAGCATCGACGAAGTGGCGAAAGCATTTTCATTGCTGCTGAACAGCCCCGACCTGCGACAAAGAATGGGAAATGCAGGGAGAGTGCGAGCAGTAGAAAGTTTTTCCTACGATGTGCTCACTGCCCGTTTATGGAATACTCTGTCGCAATTGTGAAGAAAGACGAGTAATGAGCAAAATCGTTTTGTTTAATCGAGTAGCAACTGTGGGCTTTGCTGTGGTTGCAGTTCTCAGTGCCATTTTCTTTACTTCAGCATGGCGAGTGGCAATTGTCGCAGTGTGCGTTTTTCTTTTTGCTGCGGGTGTGGCTACTTTCCTCTTGGGGTACTTCGCTGCCGTGCAACGCAGCAGGGAAGAAGAGATTTCAGTGACTCAACTTTTCTTTTTGGCTGGTGAAGTTGCACCAAAAAATGTTCGCTTAGCAATGTGGTATTGC
>JBAXNF010000073.1:0-9083 GCA_037133935.1 bacterium | reverse complement strand
ATTTCAGTTCGTTGAATGCGGCTTCGCGGTACACCACTGGTGTGGAAAATGCGTTGCGTTGCATGGGCTCACCACTCATAGCGCCATCAACGCGCCCGCCACACCAGGTGGGGCAATTATCGGTGAACCACTTTTGGAGTTCGGCGGGAAGGTCTGGCCACATCGCAATACCAGCAACCGTTGGAACGCGAACCGGTGCAGCGGTAATGGAGACCATTGTTTTACCATCAAGAGTTGCGAAGTCGATATTGGGGTTTTGCATGCGACCATGGAGCCAACCCACTGGCTCCGATGCCAGACGCACTTTCAATTCGTATGAGAAGCCTGCGGGGAACGCATGACTCAGTGCACACTTGGCATTTTCAGCCCAGGCAACGCAGCGATATTTTCCGTAGTCTTCCGCAACACCAGCAAATGACAACTTTCCTCTTCCATTTGCTTCGTACTGCTGACGATAGGTGTCAATGCAATAGCCGTTGTACAGCGGGTTACAGCCAGTTTGGAAGATGCTGACGGGCACAATGCTTGCTGCGAGAGAACGCTTATTACCCGTTGTCTTGTTTCCTCCCACGCTTACCATGACCACATAGTCAGAGCCGAATGCGTGTGGTGCGCCGCTTAATGTCCAGAGGCTTGGGGTGCGGCCCATGGGGACGCCTTTTTCAACTGAACCGTCGAACTCATTGGCTCCCTTTTTGGGGAACATTTCTTTGTAGGTTCCCGGCACAGCTACTTGAGTAGGAGAGATTGACGTGATGCCTTCGATGCAGTCAATGGTGATGCTTGCAGAGCATGGCGCCAACACAGCACGATAGAAATAGCTTCCTGCAGTGGCACACGGCGCCTCGGCAAGAGAGGTACACAGAACTTGGTCGTTCACGCCAGGAGTTGTTGACGTAGTTGCCAAAACCGACACGCTATTTTCTCCGCCAGCTGACTGCACTGAGTCTTCAAGAATGATTCCGTGCAAACCCAACGTTGCTTCCATAGGGCTTGGCCATTGTTCGTCTTCAACAACGGTGGTGGCGGCGCCGGCACTTCTGGTTGCTCCAAGTATTGTTGTGCTGACCAGCAACGCAGGAAGTGCGAAAGCTATTGCAAAAAAGGCTTTGAGACTACTGTTCACGATTCCCCCTTGAGCTATACGACGAAGGGTAACAGACCTATTTGTTACAAATAAGAGTCAGTCTGCAACGCAGACAGGGCAACGCTTATTCGGGGAAAAATTTACGCAGGTCGGCAAGACGCGCGTCGTTTGAGAACACCTCAATAGGTGGCTGAATGTCTAGGCGTAAGCCACGCTGAATAATGCGGCAGGTGGTGTGCTGGTTGTATTCGGCAAGTGTGACTGCCCAACCATCGCGACCGGCACGAGCGGTACGGCCCGAGCGGTGCAAGTAGTTCTTCACATCAATTGGTGGTTCGTAGTGAACAACAAGCGACACATCGTCGATGTCGATACCGCGTGCGGCAACATCAGTTGCAACGAGAATGCTGATTTCGCCTTTTTCAAAACGCTTCAGTGCTTTTTCACGCGATGTTTGTGCAAGGTCTCCGTGAATAGCAGCAGCGTTGGCACCCAGGTCGAGCAATGCGCGTTCAACACGGTCGCACTGGCGCTTGGTATCGCAAAACACCACTGTTTGGCCAGAGCCGGCAGCCATAGCGGCAATTAAGCGGTCTTTGTCGAGTTTGTGCACCGCGAGAAAGAGGTGACGCATGGTGCCCACGGTGTCGGTGGCGCTGTCGACAGAAACTTCAACAGGGTTTTTGAGGTAACGGCTCACGAGGTGACCCACTTGGCCGTCGAGCGTTGCCGAGAACAACATGGTTTGATGTTCGCCGGTGACGTGACGCAGTACCCATTCCACTTGCGGGGTGAAACCATCGTCGGCCATGCGGTCGGCTTCGTCGAGAATGGCAACAGAGATTTTGTCGAGGCTGACTTCGTCGGCCTTCATGAGGTCGATGAGGCGAAGTGGAGTTGCAACAATAAGTTCAACACCTTTTTCGAGTTCTTCAATTTGCTTGTCGCGCGAGGCGCCGCCGTATACAGCGAGAACTCGCATGTTGCAGGCTTTGGCAATGGGCTCAAGAACTTCGGCGACTTGCAAGGCAAGTTCACGTGTAGGCACAAGCACAAGACCGTGAGGAAAACGAGGTGCAGCGTTTTTGTTCATACGTGCAAGAGCAGGAACACCAAAGGCAAGAGTTTTGCCACTACCAGTGCGAGCGCGGCCGCACACGTCGTGGCCTTGCATGGCAACGGGGATGGCCTCGGTTTGAATGGCGAAGGGTGCAGAAAAGCCGGCGGCGGCAAGACCGGCATCGATATCGGCTGGCACACCGAGAGCGGCAAATGCGGTGGGCGTGGAAACTGGTGGGGACATGTTGCCTCAGGGTACTTGTCGCGCGCCTCAAAAAGGGCTGCAATCACTCACTTCTGCTGTGACAAAAGTGAAATCTTGAGGGGAAAAGTGGCGTAGGGGTTTCTAGTCGTTACCTTTACAACGCTGTTCTGCGATGTAAAGGAGGCTTTTCAATGAGCCGACCATCTCGAATTCTGTTTCTTGGCTGTGGTTCCGTCACACAGGCCGTATTGCCATTGTTGTTGCGCGATGTAAAAGTGCCCGCAAGCAGCATCACTATTCTCGACTTTGTCGATAACCGTCACCGCATTGCCAATGAGTTGCAAGCGGGCGTTACTTATAAAGACATTAAAATTACGCCAGAGAATTTGAGTGATGTGCTTGCTGCTCATGTTGGCTCGGGCGACATGCTTATTGACCTTGCGTGGAACATTGAGGCGACCACCATTCTCACGTGGTGCCATAACAACAATGTGCGTTATTTGAATACGTCGGTTGAAGTGTGGAACCCATACGAAGACATGGCCTCTACTCACCCACTCGACCGCACGTTGTATGTGCGCCACCAGGAACTTGCCCGCATGATTCGCGAATGGGGCGGCAATAGTGGCCCTACTGCAGTGCTGGAACACGGGGCGAACCCTGGAATGGTGAGCCATTTTGTGAAGTTGGCACTGCGTGAACTGTCTATGAAGATTTTGAGCGATGGTATTGCCGGCGATCGCAAGGCTGGCCTTGAAGACGCACTTGCCAACGACAAGTTCAATATGTTGGCAATGCTCACGGGCACCAAGGTCATTCATATTTCAGAACGCGATACACAAATTAGTGCGCAGCCAAAAGAGCCCAATGAATTTGTGAACACGTGGTCGGTGGAAGGTTTTTACGAAGAAGGTATTGCGCCTGCAGAACTGGGTTGGGGCACACACGAGCGCACACTTCCGAAAAATGGATACGCGCACACGAAAGATGGCCCGCGGAATCAAATTTGTATTGCACAACCCGGAATGGAAACGTGGGTGCGTTCTACTGTTCCCTCTGGCGAAATTCACGGCATGGTCATTCGCCACGGCGAGGCGTACACCATGTGTGAACACCTCAGTGTGTACGACGAAAGCGGCAATGCCATTTACCGCCCGACGGTTCACTATGCGTACTGCCCTACCGATGCAGCAATTGCAAGCGTGCACGAGTTGCGTTGGCACAACTGGGTGATGCAGCCCAAGCAGCGCATTATGAATAATGAAATTCATTCGGGCCGCGACGAGCTTGGCGTGTTGCTCATGGGCCACGACTACAAGAGCTGGTGGACAGGTTCGCAACTCAGCATCGACGAAGCGCGCGCCATATTGCCTGGGCAAAGTGCCACCACGTTGCAAGTGGCTTCAAGCGTGATGTCGGCCATTGTGTGGATGTTCGACGAGCCCGAGCGTGGGGTGTGCGCGCCCGACGACCTGCCGTGGGAAACCTTGCTGGCAACCGCTCGCCCGTACTTGGGCACCTTGTTCTCGGGGCCTATTGACTGGGACCCGCTCAGTACCCGAGTGCCTGTGTTTCCTGGGGTGAGCGACGAAGGTGCCCGCCTCGACCACAGCGACCCATGGCAGTTTTGCAACTTCCTTGTTTAACGAAATGGCGGTAGCCTGACCAAGTGAATACCGCATTGAACCTCCTACTTACTTAACGGCAACAGCCGCATACCGCTGTTGCTGATCCTCCTGCCCGCAAGGTCTGGGGGATTTTTTGTTTCTCCACCCGAATGACCTGATTGAGAAAGAACCGCAATGCCTCCACAAAATGTGACTCCGAAAAAAATGGCGTTTGATCGCTATAAGCCCTTCGTGCCCGTGGTGCTTGCCGATCGCACATGGCCAAACGTCACTCTGACCAAAGCACCGTTGTGGTGTTCAGTCGACCTGCGCGACGGCAACCAGGCGCTCATTGACCCAATGGACTCTGAGCGCAAGAGGCGCATGTTCATTGCGTTGGTCAATATGGGGTTCAAAGAAATTGAAGTGGGCTTTCCTTCGGCTAGCCAACCCGACTTCGATTTTGTGCGCATTTTGATTGAGGAAGATCTCATTCCCGACGATGTGACCATTCAGGTGTTGGTGCAGAGCCGCGCCGAGCTTATTGAGCGCACGTATGAATGTTTAGCTGGAGCGAAAAATGCCATTGTGCATTTTTACAACTCCACCAACCCATTGCAGCGCAAAGTGGTGTTCGGTTTGGAAAAAGAAGGCATTGTCGACATTGCAGTGAATGCCGCAAAACTGTGCAAGCAGTTGGAACCACAACTTGTGGGTACGAACGTGCGCTACGAGTATTCGCCAGAAAGCTTCACGCTCACCGAGCCCGACTTTGCTATTGAAATTTGCGAGGCAGTGATGGATGTTATTGCGCCCACGCCAGCTAACCCACTTATCTTGAACTTGCCCGCAACTGTTGAGTGCTATTCGCCCAATGTGTATGGCGATGTTATTGAGTGGTTTGGTCGCACTATTAAAGACCGTTCCAGCATTGTGTTGTCGCTGCACCCGCACAACGACCGTGGTTGCGCGGTTGCTGCCGCTGAATTTGGCGTGATGGCAGGCGCCGATCGTGTTGAAGGAACTCTGTTTGGCAACGGCGAGCGCACCGGCAACGTCGACATTGTGAACTTGGCAATGAACTTGTTCATGAATGGTGTTGACCCCGAGCTTGACATTTCCGACATCGATGCATTGCGACGCGTTGCTGAATATTGCAACCGTTTGCCCGTGCACCCGCGCCACCCATATGTCGGCGACCTGGTGTACACCGCATTTTCTGGCAGTCATCAAGACGCTATTAAAAAAGGTTTGGAAGCATTGCCAGCGAACTACCCTGAGTGGGGCGTTCCGTACTTGCCTATTGATCCGAAGCATGTGGGTCGTTCATACGAAGCCGTTATTCGTGTGAACAGCCAGTCGGGCAAGGGTGGCGTTGCGTACATCATGAAAGCCGAGCACGGCTTTGATTTGCCACGTCGTTTGCAAATTGAGTTCTCGAAGAACATTCAGCACATCACCGAAGACTCGGGCACGGAAATTTCACCCACCATCATGTGGGAAGCATTCCAAAACGAGTACTTGCCAGAGGCACCTTCAATGCGCCTCGATAGCCATGAGCTGAAGAGCGACTCGGCGAGCAGCACCACCACCATTACTGCACAGCTGGAAATTGCCGGCGAGCGCAAAACCATTCATGGTTCGGGTAACGGGCCTATTGACGCTTTTGTGAACGGCCTGCGCAGTGGGTTGAGCATTGATATTGATGTGCTCGACTATGCCGAACATGCCATGGGCTCGGGCGCCGATGCCACCGCTGTGGCATACGTAGAAAGCACCACCCCGGCTGGCGAAGTGCGCTGGGGCGTGGGCAGCGACCCCAACATCATCACCGCTTCATTGCGGGCAGTTCTTGCCGCAGCCGAGCGCCAACAAGCATAAAACGCTGTGTGGCGCTAGGGCGTCGGGTACTGTGAGAGAAGTTCGAACAAGGAGAATGCTATGAAAGTTGTTGTTGATTTCGATGTATGTGCATCAACCGGTGCCTGCACACAAGTTGCACCAGATGTTTTTGAAATTCGCAAAGATGGTTACCTCTACATCTTGGTAGAAAACCCAGAAGGCGATGTGTTGGTACGGGCGCAAGAAGCTGCCGACCTCTGCCCTACTGCTGCCATCACCATCGAAGAGTGACCTTCCACTCTTTACTTCAGCGGCGCTGGGAGCACAGTGGCTCCATGCTCTGCGTGGGGCTCGACCCCGATGTGTCGCGCTTGCCAACGCAGTTTGCGGGTAAGCCAAACGCACTTGCAGAGTTTTGTATAGCCATTGTCGATGCCACGGCGCAATATGCCTGTGCGTTCAAACCACAAATTGCGTACTTTGCTGCCGAGGGTGCCGAAGCGCAACTCGAGCGCGTGTGTGAGCACATACGTAACGCGCACCCCACTATTCCCATCATCTTGGATGCGAAACGTGGCGACATTGGTGACACCGCAAAGCTGTATGCACGCGAGGCCTTTGAGCGCTACAACGCACATGCGGTAACGGTGAACCCGTACTTGGGTACCGACTCTCTGGAGCCATTTTTTGCGCACGCTGGTCGCGGAGTCATTGTGTTGTGCCGCACGTCGAATGCCGGCAGTGGAACTTTTCAGACACAGGTCATTGATGGTGCACCGTTGTACGAACATGTTGCTCGCCACGCTGCGGGTGAATGGGCACAACTTGGCGAAGTAGGCCTTGTTGTGGGTGCTACTTACCCTGAAGAATTGGCAAAGGTGCGTTCACTCGTTGGCGACATGCCGTTGCTGGTGCCTGGCGTTGGTGCCCAGGGTGGCGATGCGGCAACCGTCATTCGCGTGGGTCGTGCATCGAATGGATACGGGCTCATCATCAACTCGTCGCGCGCCATTTTATATGCGTCGTCGGGTGACGATTTTGCTGAAGCAGCCGCCGGCGTTGCCGCCACCACTCTTGGCTAAGGCGTTACAGCCACTTATTGCGGCGGAACACCCGGAACATTGTGAAACTCACTAGTGCTAGTGCCCCCATCACTATGAAATAGCCGTAACGCCATTCCAGTTCTGGCAAGTGTTTGAAGTTCATTCCGTATATACCCGCAACCATGGTTGGTACTGCCCCGATACCTACATATGCAGAGATTTTGCGCATGTCTTCGTTTTGTTTCACTTGAATGAGCGCAAGGTTGGCGTGCAGAGCAGCTTCCATGACCTCATTCAGCGCTTGCCCTTCATCAATTACCTTCAACAAGTTGTCACGAACGTCGGAAAAAAGATTCGCTGAGGCTGGGTCTATATGCGGAACTGTTCCGGCAGATAGTTGGGTGAGCGGGCCAACTAAAGGAAGTACTGCACGACTGAACTCAATAAGTTCGCGCTTCACAAAGTACATGCGCGAAGCAGGCGCAGGTGTTTCGTCATCAAACACATCGTCTTCAATTTGTTCAACGTCTTCCGCCAAATTTGCGGCAACGTCTACATATTGGTCAACCAAACGGTCAATAATTTCATGCACGACTGCAGTGGGCCCACCACGAAGTTTTTCAGGGTGGTGTTCCAGGTCGGCGCGAACCGACTGCAGGGGAAGCGCCTCGCCATGGCGCACCGCAAGGAGAACTTGCGGACCGACGAACAATGTGAGATCGCCAACAATGATGCGCTCTGTTTGAGCATTGTACGAAACAGTTTTCAAGACTATGAGAATATGTTCTGGGTAAACATCTAATTTCGGACGCTGTTTTCCAGACAGTGCATCTTCAACAGCAAGATCGTTGAAACCAAACCGCTTTTGATACTTCAGCAGTTCGTTCACGCTGGAGTCGTGCAAGCCAATCCAATGGAAAGCACCGGCCGGGGCATCGGTGCAATCTGTTAGACGTTCCCCATTGAGATAAATAGCTTCATCAACCAGCACACGAGAAGCGTAGTTCACTCCAAAGGGGCGTTATCTGATTACTACATTCCTAATTCTGCAAGGGTCGACTCAAGTTCGCTTTCCGACATTGAGCCTTGCCTATTTTTTACAGTTCCATCGGCCCCAATGAAGACCCATGCTGGCTGGGAGGGAACGCTATATTTTGCAAATACATCGCCTGAAGTATCATCAATATTTTGAAATGAGATTTTGTGTCGTTGTACAAAGTCTTGATAGCTGTCTGCGTCGCCATACCACGCAACGCCAACAACGTTGACTTTTTCCTTAAATTTTCGGTGGGCGGCCTCGACCGAGGGCGCTTCGTTATTGCAAGCCGTTCAACCAGGGGCCCAAAACCATAAAGCCAAGGGTTTCTCTTGTGCGACCGACTCTAAGTCAAAAGACTCTCCATTAATTGTGGTCAATTGCTCTTGCGCAGCCAACGATGTCGATGGAATTGAATCACTAGGCAACGCGGAAGTGAGCGGCGCATCAGAGTTGGCAGTAACGCTTGAGGTGTCGGGAGAAACTGATGAATTTGAGCCGCAGGCGCCAAGAAACAGAGTCACTGTGCACAGAGCAACGATGCGCGAAAACGGCTTCATAAAGCAAACGGTACTACGGCCTGCAGATTAATTTCTGCACGAGCTCTGTTTTCTCGGCGCGAGATGTTGCAAAAAGCGGGACATACGGCGCCGAGAACACTTTGGTTAGGAGGCGGTGAGGACTGCGACGTCGAGGATGCCGGGGGCAGCACGGAGAGCAGTAATGACCTCGGGAGCAACCGTTGCTGTGGGCACAATAACCATGACCGCGGTGCCGGCTTTGAGGGCCTTGCCCACATCCATGTCGGCAATGTTGACTGTGGCATTTCCAAGCAAGGTACCCACCACGCCAATAACCCCTGGGCGGTCGTCGTTGCGCACAACGAGCATGTTGTTCGCTGGCGGTACGTCGGTGATGTGGTCGTCTACAAGTACCAAGCGTGCTTCGCGGCGTGGGCCCACCAGAGTTGCTGCAATGTTGTGGCCATCACACTTCAAAGTGACCAAGTTGACATAGTCGGCATTGGTGGAAACAGGTGAATTGTTTTCGCGCACTTCACAGCCAGCATCTTTGGCAAGTTGTGGAGCATTTACGTAAGTAACTTGCTCGCCAGTGATGGAAGCAAAGAAACCCTTCAATGCACTGAGCGTAAGAATGCGTGTGTCGTAGCCACCAATATCGCCAGTGGCCGAAATTTCAAGGC
>JBAXNF010000072.1:0-9213 GCA_037133935.1 bacterium | reverse complement strand
GGGTAATAAAACGTGGAAAATTGCCCATCATCAGTCTCTAGGCGAGCGCGACTCCACAACACGTTTGTTTACTGTTGCACTTGGTGGCGACTATGCCCGCGTACGCACAGAAGCCCGCTTGGTAGGTAGTGGTGCAACAACGCAACAAGTAGCGCTGTATTTTGCCGACAAAACTCAAATGCACGATTTCCGTACATTGCAAACTCACATTGCTCCGCGCACATCGAGCGACTTGCTGTTCAAGGGAGCCGTACAAGACACTGCAAAGAGCGTGTACACAGGCCTCATTCGTATTGAACATGAAGCTCATGGCTCACAGGCATATCAAACGAACCGCAACCTCACTTTGTCGCATGGCGCATGGGCAGAAAGCGTGCCGAACTTAGAAATTGAAACGAATGATGTGAAATGCAGTCACGCCAGCACCGTTGGTCCAATTGACGACGAGCAACGTTTCTATTTGGAAAGCCGTGGCATCCACCCCGATATTGCAGAGCGCCTCGTGGTGCTCGGCTTCTTCAATGAAGTTCTTGAGCGCTTGCCGCAAATTGATGTGGTCTCGGGTTTGCGAGCCAAAGTTGCTGCAAAATTACATGCAGGCGCAAAGTGAGCGGTGTGCGCGTTGGTGTGCTGAGCGATTTCACACATGGTGCTGCGGCCAAAGTTAATGTGAAAGGTGTGGCGGTGGCAATTGTGCGCGTTGACGACTCGCTGTATGCCATTGCCGATCGTTGCAGCCACGCCAATATCTCTTTGTCTGAAGGAGAAGTGCACTGTGGAAAAAAAGAATTGGAATGTTGGAAACATGGCAGTGCGTTTAGCTTGGAAACTGGCGCACCCAACACTTTCCCCGCAACTCAGCCAGTAGAAGTTTTTAGTGTCAGCATCAATGGCGACGAAGTTTTTGTAACACGTCGTGCAGAAAACGGAGAAGTGTCATGAGCACCTTGAAAATTGAGAATCTCGTTGCCGGTATTCCGGGGAAACAAATTTTAAACGGCATCGACCTCACGCTGAACTCAGGCGAAGTGCATGCCATCATGGGTCCGAACGGTGCTGGAAAGTCAACTTTGTCGGGTGTTGTCATGGGCAAGCCTGGCTACGTCGTGCATAGCGGTAGCGTCACACTCGATGGTGTAGATCTTCTTGCCCTTCCTGCATGGCAACGTGCTCAAGCGGGGTTGCATCTCATTTTGCAGTACCCAACTGAGGTACCCGGAGTGCATCTTGACGACGTTATTCGTGAGGCTTATGTTTCTCGCGGTCGCGATACGTCAACTCTCGATGCAGAAATTATTGCTGAAGCTGGTCGCATTAATTTCGACATGGCTCTCGTTGAGCGTTCAATGAATGTCGACCTTTCAGGCGGCGAAAAAAAGCGTAACGAAACTCTGCAATTAGCGCTTTTAAAGCCAAAGTTTGCCATTCTCGATGAACTCGACTCGGGGCTCGATATCGACGCTTTGCGCGACTGTGCACGTCGTGTTGAGGCTGCTACTCAGGAAGACAATTTAGGCGTACTGGTAATTACCCACTATGCGCGACTCTTAGCGGAACTTCGCCCCGACGTGGTGCATATTTTGGCAACAGGGAAAATTGTGAAATCGGGTGGCCCTGAACTAGCTGACGAATTGGAAACAACCGGTTACGCCGGACTTACTCAGTAAGCCCCGACCGTAAATAGTTTTCAAAACAGTCAATAACCAGCAAGTCGCGTTCGTAAGTAATTTTCTTGCGTGCCCGGTCGACCGACATCCACATCATGTCGTCAACTTCGTTTGAGTAGCTCTCTGCTCCACCCGACACGGTCATGGTCCAGTAACGCACACGCTTGGGTCGGCCTTTGCGGTCGATGTAATTGATGCGAGCAATTTCGTGTCCGAGCTGGCAGTGGTAGCCAGTTTCTTCCCACACCTCGCGAATAGCGCAGTCTTCTTCGCTTGAGTCGATGTCGTCGCGCTTTCCCTTAGGAAAGGTCCAGTCGTCGTAACCTTCGCCGGGACGGTGAACAACAAGTATCTCGACGAGGTCATTGCCGTTGGTGCGCCAAACAATTCCACCTGCAGCGCGAACGATTCCATCAGCCATCTCTTCTATCTTGTCAGATGGAGCCCCTCAAACACGAAGCAGTATTTTATTAGGTGCTTGCTGATGTGGGTTTTCCGTCACTGCGTAATTTCCAGATGCTGAGGGCAACAGCTCCGAAAAGGAGAATAAAGATGACGAGCAAACTCAAGATGGTAGGCACGTGGTACCAGTGTGACAACGACATTTTGAGACCAACAAAGACGAGAATGGCTCCGAGTGCGTGCGAGAGGTAAGGAAATTTTGATTTTGCATTAGCTAAGAGGAAATAGAGCGCCCTCAAACCAAGAATTGCAAATGCATTCGCCGCAATGACGAGGTATGGTTCGCGGCTGACTGCCAAAATTGCAGGAACACTGTCTACTGCAAAAATAATATCGGTGAGTTCCACCACCACAAGTGCCGCTAATAGTGGAGTCGCCATTTTCACACCATTAATTTTCGTCATGAATCGGTGTCCGTCGTACTGATCGGTAATAGGAACGAATCGTTTGAGAAACTTCAAGGACTTATCGTGACTCATCTCTTCTTCTTGGTTGCGATGACGAAAAATCTTTACTCCACTGAATATGAGTAGAAGACCGAAACCTAAGAGCATCCACCATAACTTGGTGATGAGCGCAGAGCCGGCAAAAACGAAAATGCCACGGAAAACTAAGGCTCCGAAAATACCCCAAAACAAAACACGATGCTGGTACTTGAGGGGGATGGCCAAGGAAGAAAAAATGATTGCCCAAATAAAGACGTTGTCAACACTGAGCGACTTTTCTATGACATAACCAGAGATGTATTCTCCGAATGCTTGTGAGCCATAAACGTACGCAAGACCTGCGCCAAAGAGAAGGCCAATAGCCACATAAAAGATGCTTTCGCCGGCAGCTTCCTTTGTTGTTGGCTCATGATCGTCACGGTGGCGCCAGAGATCAAAGGCAATGAGCAAGGTGACGATGCCACCGAGTACCAGCCATGCCAGGATGCTGATATTGAGGTCTACGAAAGTGTCTTTTGAAGATGTGGCAGCAAATATCATTAGGTTTAAGAAATTCCTTTAGGGGTTATTTTGAAAAAGTCATTGAGCGAAGACGAGCAATGCGTTCGTCGGTGCTGGGGTGAGTGGAAAAAAGGCGCGCCATGTTTGGGCCACCCTTTTTTTGCTGGAATTCTGCGAGTGGGTTATGTATGTAGGCATATGCCTGCGCGGGGGCTACTTGCATGGGTATTTTCTTTGCCGACGCCTCAATGCGCTCGAGGGCATTTGCTAAAGAATTGCCGTTACCCAGAAGTTCGGCAGCACCGCGGTCGGCTTCAAACTCGCGTGAACGGGAAACTGCCATTTGTAAGAGCGATGCAGCAATTGGCGCAAGCATGGAGACGAGGATTAACGCAAAGGGGTTGGCTCGTTCGTCGTCGTTGCCGCCACGTCCACCAAACATGGCTGCCCACATTGCCATGTTCGCAATGAAAGAAATTGCTGTGGCAATGGCCGCAGCAACCGAGCCGATGAGAATGTCGCGATGCTTCACATGCATTAATTCGTGGGCCATTACGCCACGCAGTTCATCTTCGGGCATGGAGCGCAAGAGGCCTTCTGTTGCACACACCACAGCGTGACGCGGGCTGCGTCCTGTTGCAAAGGCATTGGGTTGCTCATTCGGGGCGATAGCAACGCGTGGCATCGGCATTCCAGCGCGTTCGGCAAGGTCTTTCACCATTCCAAAAAAGAGGGGGGCATCTTCTTCGGTCACGATGCGTGCTTTTGCGCTTTTCAGGGCGAGTTTGTCGCTGAACCAATACGAGCCACCCACCATGACGAATGCAATGAGAAGACCAAAGGTGAGCGAACTTGAACTTCCTCCACCTAAGACACCTGCGATGGTGACAATGAGGCCACCGAGACCAGCTAGCAGGATGGAGGTTTTGACAGTGTTTTTAAAAATGAGTAGTACCTTTCGACGGGTGCTAGCGAACCAGCACAACAACTTCGTCGAAAGTCTCTCCCGCCCAAACTGGGCAACCATGCCGGGCACAAGTGATTGCTCACTTCTGCCGTGATGACGACAACGGTACTTCTGGGATACTCCCCTTCGTTCTCTACTCTAGACGTTCTCGCACCTATTACCAAGACATGGCATGATGAACTCATGAAAATTTCTGCAGCTGTATTACCAAGCCATGATGGCGCATTTGAGGTGCGTGAGTTAGAAATATCTGACCCGCGACCAGGGGAGGTACTTGTACGGGTAGTGGGTGCCGGAATGTGCCACACCGATCTATTGGCGCGCACGCCTGGTGCGCCATTTCCTCTTCCCGTTGTCTTGGGTCATGAAGGTTCGGGCATCGTGGAAGCGGTAGGCGCAGGAGTGACCTCTGTCGTACCTGGCGACAAAGTAGTGATGTCTTATGCAAGTTGCGGGAAATGCACGAACTGCTCGACTGGTTTCCCGCAGTATTGCGATCTTTTCTACCCGTTGAACTTCCTGGGATCTCGCATGGATGGTTCCACTCCTCTCACATCGGCTGATGGCACCAACATGGCATGTTGCTGGTTTGGGCAATCAAGTTTTGCTAATTACGCAATGGCAAGTGAGCGCAACGTAGTGAAAGTAACTGCAGACGATGTGAAGTTAGAACTACTTGGCCCATTGGGCTGTGGTTTCCAAACAGGCGCAGGAGCAGTTATTAATTCGCTCAAAGTGCGTGCAGGAACTTCCATAGCAATTTATGGCGCTGGTGCAGTGGGCTTAGCAGCAGTAATGGCAGCGAAAATTGCTGGTTGCAGCACAATCATCGCAGTTGACTTGCACGATTCTCGGTTAGCTCTTGCACATGAACTTGGTGCAACGCATACGTTGAACGCGAAATCGACAGCCAACATTGTGGAGTCAGTACAGCAAATTACCTCGGGTGGGGCACAGTATGCATTCGACACCACTGGCGTACAGTCAATTGTGCGTGGTGCCGTTGATGCTTTGCGCCCAACGGGCGTGTGCTGTTTAGTGGGTGCGGGTCTTGCCGAGTTCACTCTTGAAGGAAGCGGTTTTCTATTTGGAAAAACGGTGATGGGGGTTATTGAAGGCGACGCATTCCCTGGTGAATTTATTCCAAAGATGATTGAGTGGCACCGACGCGGGCAGTTTCCTATAGAGAAACTCATTAAGACGTATCGCCTTGATCAAATTAACGAAGCACAGCACGATAGTGAAACTGGCGTCACTATTAAACCTGTCTTTATTTTTTAGACGAGTACTTAGTTGTTGCCCATGTGCTTGCGCCACTCAATAGGGTTACGCCCAAGTTTGGTGTAGCGATCTTCAATCCATAGTGGTAGCCCAATGTCGCCACCCTCGGCAACGATGTTGGCCATCTCGCCATTTTCATCCCAAATATGGCACGTGTTGAGGTTGAATCGCATTGCGGCAAGGCGCTCTTCGCGATTGCCGCGGGGAACTGCGGGAAGATCGACGCCATCACGTACCCCAACTGCATTCATTGACCACACACTTTGAATGGCAACAGGTGCCATTGCTTGCAATAGCGCGGTGGTGTGACTGCACCCACGTGGACCACCAAAAAGTTCACGCACTTTATGGGTAAAGCCGCGCGCGATGCTGAGGCCAATAAGGTTTTTGTAGTGGTCGGTAATGCGTTGACAGCCCAGATGTGGCGTCACCTCAAGTTCCACAGTTGCATCGGTAATAACCATGCTGGGATGTGAAATTTCAAGGGCAACAATCATGTGATGCACGGGGAGCGGTTCGGGGTCGTCAGGTACATAGAGACCAGCAGGCTTGAAGTCGCGTACTGCACCACGAACAATCATGGAGTCTTTCGATTTGTAGTACGCCTTCACTAAGTAAGTGCGTTCGTGTATTTCTTCTAATGAGCTATCGCTGGGAGGGGGGAGAAGTTCTGTCATGTTCTTTCTTTATTTGATATCTTTCAAAATCTCGCCAACGTTGTGGTCGATGGCAGCGAGCAGCGGGCGCATGTGCAGTTGTTCAAGCAGTTCGGCGCCGCGTTCGTTGCCGCCTTGTAAGTTGGAGGTGATGACTTGTGCAACTCCTTGTTGTAAAAGCGATGCGCGGTAGTCGTACCAGAGGCGATCAAGTGAGTACCCGGCAAAACCTGGCTTGGCGCCAGCAAGTTCACTGACACGGTTGAAGTAGCGCTGCAAAAGTGCGCCTTCGTGTTCACGGCGTAGTTCCGGCGTAATGGAAGCAGCGAGCAAGTTGCACACGTCCCATGCACCAACGTGGCGTGTGCTGAGTTGAAAGTCAATCATGGTGATGGTGTCGGCTCCAGCGCTTCCACCAAAGAGATAGTTTTCAGCGCGGCAGTCGGTGTGGGTAAAGGTTTGGTGACCTTGTTGTACCCACCAATCGAGCATGTCGGGGTATTTTTCGCAAGCAAGTTTCAATGTATCGAGCATCGACCCGCCAAGGCGTTCGCCGAAGTGTTCAACAAAGGTTGGCCACTGTGCTTCTGCCATCATTTTGCCCGCCTTGTAGAGCGGGTTGTTCATGGGTGGCAACCAGGTGAGTTCATAGAGTTGTGGGGTTTCCCAAAACTGGGCATGCAGTACAGCAACGGTGTCGAGAATACGTTCTGTTTCGTGCAGCGTGAGACCCTTCACCTGATCGGGGCAATACGCATCGGTGATGTCTTCAATCAAAATAATAAATGGCAAACCTTCAGGGCCCGCATCGGCGAAATACGACTGAGGTACACGTACATCGAGGTGGGCAGAAATTTCGCGGTAGAAGTTGACCTCTCGCAAATAGAAACCCATTGCCTGTGCAAGAAATTGATTTTCTACTGCGGGCGACTGACATTTTGCAACGATGGTTGCTGGGCCGGCTTGCGGGCCATCGGCGTAAGTGAAGTGCAAGCGAGCGAGTTCACCCAAAATACCTACGCCAGCACCGAAACGGGTAATGGTGAAGCTTTCCACTTTCCCAACGCTCTTTGGCAGAACATCATTCAGCCAATTGACTGTGATATCGGCTACTTGAGATGGAATAAATGACATGGCGAATCCCCCGACTGCTGAGTGAAATGAACTAGGCGTTGTTGAGTGCGTCGAGCAAGGTATTCCACGACAGCACGGCGCACTTAATGCGTACAGGAAATTTTACTACGCCCTGCAATGCTTCAAGGTCACCAAGAGATTGTGATTCGTCAATCGGCGAATCGTTGCCTTCTTCTTCAATAGACATCATGTGTTTAAAGCGACGAACAAGATTGCGAATGTCGTCAATAGATTTGCCTTTGACCGCAGCACTCATCATGGATGCTGAACTTTGGCTAATCGAGCAGCCCTGCCCAGTAATTTTGACATCGCGTACCATTCCATCGGCAACGTCGATGTATACCTGAATTTCATCGCCACACAAAGGGTTGTGCCCTTCGGCCTTCACTGCGGGTGGAGCAAGTTCACCGCGGTTGCGTGGGGTCCGGTAATGGTCGAGAATGATCTCGCGGTAGAGGTCTTCTAAGCCTGGCATCGGATCTCCAAGTAATTCGAGTGGTGAATATAAATTACAAACTAAACAAGTCGCCGGCGCCCTCTAACGCATTAACCAATGCGTCGACGTCGTCTAGTGAATTGTAGAGGTAGAAGCTGGCCCGCGCCGTGGCGTTGGCACCAAGAAGGCGCATTAAGGGCTTGGCACAGTGATGGCCAGCGCGGATGCAGATATTGGACTGGTCGAGCACCTGGCTGAGGTCGTGGGGGTGAACATCTTTGAATTTGAAGCTCAGTGCGGTTCCGCGCACCTCGGGGTCGGTTGGGCCGTGGATAGTGATGTCTTTGCCGTAACGCTCGTTGAGAGCCGATAGGGCATAAGTAATGGTTTCTTTTTCGTGTTGACGAATATTGTCCATGCCGATTGCGGTGAGATAGGTAATTGCAGCACCAAGACCGATGACTTCGGTAATGGGGGGTGTTCCTGCTTCAAATTTGGCGGGAAGTTCAGCACAGGTGAAGCCGTCGAGGCGAACATCGCCAATCATGTTGCCACCACCCATGAAGGGAGGCATGGCATTCAGTAGTTCCTCACGGCCCCACAGCACTCCGATACCTGACGGGCCACACATTTTGTGTGAAGAAAAGGTGAGGAAGTCTGCATCCCATGCAATGACGTCGGTGACGTTGTGCGGAACATATTGGCAACCATCAACAACTGCAATAGCGCCAGCGGCATGAGCCGCGGCACATAGTTGTTTCACGGGAGTGAGGGTGCCAAGAACGTTGCTCATTGCGGTGAAAGAAAAAATCTTTGCGCCTTTAAGCAATTCATCTAAGTTGGTGAGGTCGAGTTGTCCATCGGAAGTGAGTGGCACCCAGCGCAACTGAATGCCGTGCGATTGAACAAGCATGTGCCACGGAACAATGTTGGCGTGATGCTCCATATGAGTGAGCACCACAACATCGCCGGCATGAAGGTTTGCGCCACCCCATGATTGGGCGACAAGGTTTATTGCTTCAGTTGTGTTCTTGGTGAAAATAATTTCGTTTGTGTGCGGCGCATTAATGAAAGTGCGGCACATGCTGCGGGCATTCTCGAAGGCATCGGTTGACTCGGCGGCAAGTTGGTATGCGCTGCGATTAATAGGCGCATAGGTCGTTTCCATGAAATGTGACATGGAGTCGATGACTTGCTGGGGCTTTTGAGAGGTGTTGGCAGAGTCGAGGTAGACCAATGGCTTGTCGTTAATGATGCGCTGTAAAAGTGGAAAATCTTTTTTGAGCAGTGCAGCGTCGAAACTCATAGGAAATGTCTACTTCTCTGAACGGTAGGCCTCATAACCAGACCGCTCAAGTTCTTCTGCGAGTTCCATACCGCCCGATGCCACAATGCGCCCATCGATCATGATGTGAACAAAGTCTGGCTGTAGTTCATCGAGGAGGCGTTGGTAGTGGGTGATGAGCAAGATGCCGAGTTTGTCGCGATCGGCCCGCACTTCACGGATACCTTTTGCAACAATGCGCAAAGCATCGATGTCGAGACCAGAGTCGGTTTCGTCGAGAATGGCAATTTCTGGCTCGAGAATGGCCATTTGCATAATTTCATTACGCTTTTTCTCGCCACCTGAGAAACCTTCATTGAGGTAACGGTCGACGAAAGA
>JBAXNF010000071.1:0-9319 GCA_037133935.1 bacterium | reverse complement strand
GTGTTCATCGCGTACGGCGGGGTCGGGGGTCGTTCCTAAGTGACGCAACGCAACCTCGAGCGGGCCGTTGTCGGTTGGGTCAGAAGGAGGTGTGGTCATGATGATGAACCCGTGGGTGGAGACGACGGGGCACCTAAGTTTGGTTCGTCTGGAGGGGAAAGTGTTGTCGGGTCGGCCAATTTCTCAGCGAGGAGCTTTTTGCCCCGGGCCAAGCGTGATCTGACGGTGCCCATAGGGATCTCAAGAACCGTTGCGATATCGGCATATTCGAGGTCCGAGATGTAGCGCAAGACCACCGCAGCACGAAATTCTTCGGGAAGTGCGCCTAAGGCTTGGGCAACCCGAGAGGAGTCAACAAGGTGCTCTGCAAGAAGTGCCGTGGGGTCAACAGCTTGTTCACTCGCCAAACTTTGGGCACTTGCGGCGTCATTTAATGGAACAGTTCCACCATGGCGGCGAACGCGGCGAATTTCATCAATTGCCGAGTTTGTTGCAATGCGGTAGATCCAAGTGGAAAGTGCGGCTTTCCCGTCGAAACGGGGGAGACCTTTGACGATGGCAATAAGAGCATTTTGCACGGCATCGTCGGCACTTTCTCGGCTGAGCACCATGCGGTGACACACCGAGTGAATGGCGCTGTAGTGCACACGTAGTAGCTGGTCGACTGCTGAAATGTCGCCGGACTGGGCGCGTTCTAGAAGGCGCTCAGTTTCCATACTGGAAGGCTAGCCACAGACCATTCTTACGGTGCGGACGCTGAAACAAAACTGATGTCGTTGATGACACCCTGGAATGGGTTTGTGGTGGAACACTGTGGGCTGCGTGCTGCTGAACGTAAGTACACAAGGATGAACTGCGAAGGCTGGGAGATATTGAAAGTGGTTTCCCCGGGGTTGTCACTCGCAGAACTTGTGAGGGCAGGCCCCCAACTAGCAAGTTTGCTCGGCACTGAGTCGGAATAACCGTAAACATCGATCTCCCAGGGGGCATAACCGAAATCAACAGACAGTGTTCCTGTACTACGACCCGACAATTCGGCAACAAAACCCACGCCATTTTTACTCCCGAAGTGATCGTTGCCGTAGCACACCGTGCGCCACTGAGTTCCCGACTTGCCATCACGTAAATTGGGTATCAGGTCGTCATTTTCAGAGTTGTCGTCACCGTCGGGGTCATAACTACTCACATTGATGATGTTGACCGGCCCCGTCGCAACGGGTGTTGTGGAGGCACTTGCAACGGGTGTGGTGGAAGGCGACGACACGCTGCGCCACAACACAAAGCCAGCGAGCACAACACCAATGACCACTGCAGCAGCCAACATGGAGGTCGGGGTGATGCGGTGAGCGCGTTTTTCTAGAGCCTTGTTCACTGGTCGCGATGAACTCGAACTGCGAGAAGGGTCGGTCCGTGGAGTGGGCTTGCTGATCACCGGTTCACCAGGAATAGTTGTTACTGGCATGGTGTTGCCATAAGGCGGCGTTAAACCAGTTGGTGTTCCATCTAAACCAATTTCGCGCGCTGCATAAAGTGCGCCACGCACTGCTTCACCAGATGGCTGTCGTTGTTCTGGGTCACGGGCCAACATTTGATGAATGATGCGCACTAATACCGGCGGCAATGTCGGGCGAATTTTTGAAATGTCGGGCGCATCACCTTGCACACGGGCCAGCGCAGTTTCTACATCGGTGCCACCAACGAATGGCACCCGACCCGCTAAGCATTCATAAAGGACAAGGCCAAGTGAGTATAAATCTGCACGCCCGTCTAGTTTTTTGCCCGTTACTTGCTCGGGAGACAGGTACTTAGCAGTGCCCATCATGATGTTGTCATTAGTGAGATCAGATTCATTGCCGCTTAAAGTTTTGGCAATTCCAAAATCGGTGAGAAGCACGCGACCGCTTGGAGTAATGAGAATGTTTGCCGGCTTAATGTCGCGGTGAACAAGATCTTTTGCGTGTGCGGCATCTAGCGCTGTAGCCACTGCCATACCAATATGAACAGTAAGACGAGGGCTAATACGATGCACTTTGTCAAGGAGTTCGCGCAGACTTTGGCCATTGATGTATTCCATGACAACTGCTTGCCGGCCAGCATCTTCTACAACGTCGTACACCGTCACGATGTTGGGTGAACTCAGTGCCGCTGATGCTTTTGCTTCGCGGCGAAAGCGCTCATTTCCCACACGGTCATCGTCGTGATGCGCTCGCATTACTTTGACAGCTACATCACGGTCGAGTGACGTGTCTTTCGCTAACCAGACTTCTGCCATGCCACCTTGACCAATGCGACGTACTAATCGATAGCGCGCACCAATAAGTGTGTTGGGTACAAGTGAAGATGACATCGCTGTGCATCACGCTAGTTGCGCAGCGTTGCACGATTGAGGCAATGCGATGGTGAGAAGCGTTTTTATTCAGCGTCGAAAAATGCAACACCGATGGTGCCGCGGCCAGCATGTGCGCCGATGACCGCACCAATATCGCCAACTTCAATACTGCCTGAGTAGATCTGACGTAGTGACGAGAGGAATGCTTCGGTGTCGTCGCAGTCGGCTTGCAAGACAGCGAGGTCGGAAATGTTTCCGTGCTCTTTCACTTTTTCTAACAAGAACGCGAGTGCCTTCGAGCGCGTGCGCTGACGACCGCCCTCTTCTACTTTGCCGTCTCGCACGTCGATAATGGGCTTGATGGACAGCGCTGATGCCAACATTCCCTTCACACCACCAATGCGACCACCTTTTTTCAGGTTTTCGAGGGTGTCGAGTGCACCATATACATGCACGCGATGGCTGAGCGCCGTGGCGAGCTCTGCAACTTCACTGAGGCTTGCACCTTGTGCGGCCTTGGTTGCACAAGACGTTGCAATGATGCCTTGTCCCATCGACACACTGCGTGAATCGACTACCTGTACTGAAAAGGGGTTTGTTGTGTCTTCGCCCACAAGGCGGGCAGCAATTTCAGCGCTTTGCATTGTGGCCGATACGCCAGACGATAACGAGACCACGAGCACACCGGTTGCTCCTTCACTTTGGAGGCGGCGGTAGGCAGCCTCAAACTGGCCAGGAGAGGGGGCAGCAGTTTCAGGAAGGACAGGAGACGCTGTGCACTTTGCCCAAAATTCCTTCGGAGTGAAGTCTTCACCATCGATGTAGTCGGTCTCGCCAAAGCGAATAGTGAGGGGTACAACAACAATTTTATGTTGTGCAATGAGGTGCTGCGGGAGGTCACAAGCGCTGTCGGTAACAATACGGATCGTCATAATGCTTCTACCGTAGTGCCTTATTCTGGGGCGACGAGTGCCGAAAGCGCGCGCCGCCTCCGCGAGCGCCAGTTATGCGCCCACCATGTGAGCAAAACAATAATGGCGGTAGCGCTCACCACAAGACCAAGACCCGCAAGGGCACTGACGCGGGCGGTCACTTCCAACTCCTCTGTGAGTGGGCTGTTGCCACGCGGAGTAAAAAGTTGGAAATACACCGGGAAGCGACCATTACTTCGCGCCACCACCTTCACCGCAATGTTGGTACTGGAATTGGCAGGCAGCTCAATTACTTGAGAGTTCTGGGGAAAGGTGAGCTTTGCACTGCGATACCGCAGAATTACCTTCGCGGCCGTAGCGCTTGTATTTTTTACTTGCAATTGAATTTCACTGTTATGACCACTCAAGGTGAAGTTGGCAGACTTCGGCAAACTCACAGAAGTGCGTACGTCAGAAATGGATGAGGAAATGGCGTCGATGTATGCCGCACTTTGCGCTGGCGTTGCGGTGCGAGCAGCGGAGTATGCGGTCAATGTATTCCATGTTCCGATGCGCGGGTCATCTGCCAAGAGCATTGATGAAGTATTGGCAATGCGCTGTAAAAGTTTGGTGAAGGTGGCTTTGAGGCCTTCTAAAGAGGTGTCTTCACTTTGGCGCAAGGTAATGGGTTGGCTTGACGAAGGTGTAAAAGGAAGCCCTGGTTGGGAGGTAAAGGTAAGCACGGGGCTGGAATTGATGATGCGAAATAATTGACGCATCACGGCCACATTCATGATTTCTCCTGTTGATGAGCTGAGGAGAACTTGACGTTGTTGGGCCTGTGGAGCAGTAAATGAGAGCTCCTCGCGCTGAACGATGAGCTCGGCCGATATGCGCGTAGCACGTTCCAAAGGTGTCAGTGATTCAGTTTCCATGACGCGTGCATATTGGGGGTCGGTGCCATAGATCGACAGTGAGCCGCCATCGGGAAGCTTGGTGAGGTACGCCACTGCCGAGTCGAGTGGCGCATCAAATGATTTTTGAGCGCTCGGCGTGAGTATCACTTGTCGTGTTCCTAAGTCACGCAGCAGCTTGGCTCCGGCTGTAGTAAGTGGGTCAGTAAGCACCGCAGCATCGCGCGAAGGACTTTTTTGCATGAGCGCGGTGGTGGCATCTTCACCAGCAGTGAGTTGGCGGGCAAAAAGTTCTTGCAGGCCAACATGGGCAATAGCGCTGGGGTTATAAGGCACCTGAGTTGTGGCACTCAAGGTGTGGATGCCGAGCAAGTCTCGAATGTCGTCAAGAAGAAGTTTGTCTTCGGTGGTTTCTGAGAGCGCTAGCGCATTAAGCAAGTCAGGTTGAAGTACGAGTAGCGAACCTTGGCCGATACCAGAAAAGACATTGGCAAATTTTTGTAGAAGCGCACGAGCATCAGCACTGAGTGTGATTGCGCCTGTAGCGGTCAGACTTGGAGGTGCTGTAACGGTAACGACGGGAAGCACACCAAGGCGATCTTGCGGTGTCAGTACGGATGCATCATTTGCAGAAAAATGATGAATGAAAGTGGTGGTTGTGGCGCGCACTTCATTGTTTGAATACACGGTAAATGTCAGTGGGTACACCCCTGATTGATTCATATATAACCCAGCTGTTGCTGACGTTTTCGTGGTGGTGGGCAACTCCACAACGAATCGACCAGCAGAATTTCGTGTGATGCTCAATGTGTTGAGGCGAACGCCATCGAGTGGCTCAGGAACGACGTTATTTTCTGTGATGTCGCGGAATGCTTGACGTGTGGCGATGCGTTTCGACAGAACAACATCAAGCTCAATATTGTCTTGAGGAGTAATGGGCTTGCCATTTTCGTTAATAGCAATAATAAAACGCATTGTGGCATTATCGAGAACGGTAAAACTTTGTTGTGTGAGACCAATAGAAACTTGTGTAACAGGTGCCGATGCTGCATATGTGCCTTGCGGGAGCATGAGCGCACTCAAGCAAACAATGACAAAAGAAACAACGAGCGGCTTTAGTCGGTGCATGGGCGCTCGAGTACGTACAGCGAATAAGTCATGGGCGCGAAACCCAGTGAGTGATAGAGCGAGAGGGCTGCTTCATTGGTGGAATCTGTGTTGACCACCGCATGTTGCATACCCCGAGAACCTAACCAGTGCATCGCATCGAGTACTAACTTTCGCCCGTAGCCGTTGCGCTGGGCGTTTGGGTGTACTGCAAGGCGCTGAATGTAGCCGTACCGCGGTTCTGCTGGGCTGGGCGTGAACCCTGATAGGCAATAGCCGGAGGTACGGCGCAACCGAGACGGCGCAAGGCCGCGCAAGCGATGAAATTGGGTCGCCTGTTTGGCAGCGAGCAGCGCAGGCGGGTCAATTGCCCATTCACCATGAAATGCTGCGCAGTCAATGCGTACGGCTTGAGTGCCACTGACCCGGCGAGGGTGGGTTGTCGCGGGCAAGGAATTGTCACCCATGAGCGGTGCGCAGAGAAGCGAGAGCTCTTGTTTCACGGAAAAACCCACAGTGGCGAGTATGTCAGCAAGTTGAGGGCTCACCGCGTTTGTTCGCACTCGTGCGAATCCACCGTGTTGTGCGGGCTCAAGCCACATTTTCACCACATCACTGGTGATGGTTGCCTCGGGGTGATGGCCGCTGCGCAAAGTGAGTAATGCGGTGGTCGGGTCGTAGGGCCAGTTGCCAAAGAGGGGGGCAACGGGGCGAGGTTCCATAAACACACATATAACCGTAGTGGTCGGGCTTCATCTGCGTAGCCTGAAAGTCTGATGATTCCCGAACGCTTTACCCCTGTCTTAGAGGAACTTGCTCCGCTCACTGCTCGCTTTGCCGCGGCCAACAAGCGCCTGTACCTGGTGGGCGGCACGGTACGCGATCTTTTACTGGGTCCAGCTGGCGATGTACATCTGCCCGGAACATCACCAGACATGGATTTCGACGCCACAACGAATGCTTTACCGCACGAAATTAAGTCCATCATCGAGGGTTGGGCCGATGCGGTGTGGGCACAGGGCGAAAAATTCGGCACTATTGGCGCCAAGAAGAATGGCCGTGTTTACGAAATCACCACACACCGAGCCGAGGCGTATTCACCCGATTCGCGCAAACCCGACGTCCAATTTTCTGACGACATTGAGGCCGACCTCTCACGGCGCGACTTCACCATTAATGCAATGGCGCTTGAGCTCACGTCATCTAGTCCTGTTTTAGTTGACCCCTTCAACGGGGCAGCCGACCTGATGACAAAAGTTCTGCGCACACCTTTGTCGCCAGAAGAAAGCTTTAACGACGACCCACTGCGCATGTTGCGCGCGGCACGCTTTCTTTCAGCGCTGAATCTCACTGCAGAACCAGGCCTCATTGAAGCTGTGAAAAATATGGCGCCTCGCCTCGACATTATTTCGCGCGAACGAATTCAGCACGAGCTCGACCGTCTGCTCACTACCAATCACCCCACTGCGGGGTTGTGGTTCATGGTCGACACCGGGCTTGCTGCCCAATTTTTTCCTGAGTTGCCCAACATGAGCGTGGAGCAAGACCCTATTCATCGCCACAAAGATGTACTCACGCACACGTTGGCTGTGGTGGAAAATGTGCGCCCCGATGCACACCCCACTTTTGACTTTCGCATTACTCGCCTTGCTGCTTTATTTCACGACATTGGTAAACCAAAAACGCGTGCAATTGATAAAGGAAAGGGAATCACTTTTCATCATCATGAAGTAGTTGGCGCACGAATGACGCGCGACCGTTTGAAGGCACTGAAGTATTCCAGCGAAGACGTGCAGGCAATTACAGCGCTTGTTGAATTGCATTTGCGCTTTCATACGTATCAAATGGGATGGACCGATTCTGCCGTGCGTCGTTACGTACGCGATGCGGGGCCACTGCTGAACGAACTCAATGTGCTCACCCGTTGTGACTGCACCACACGTAATGAACGTAAAGCACTGGTGTTATCGCAGCGCATGGACGAACTTGAAAAACGCATTGCAGAGTTGATGGAAAAAGAAGAACTCGCGGCATTGCGACCCGAGCTTGACGGTGTGGAAGTGATGCAACGCCTGGGTGTTCAACCAGGGCGTGAAGTAGGCAAAGCACTCAATTTCCTGATGGAAATCCGCCTTGAAGAAGGTTTGCTGGGTGCCGAAGAAATTGGTCGCCGGCTAGATGCGTGGTGGAGCGAACAAAAAAATTAAGAACCAAGTTTGCGTGTGCGAATTGCAAGTGTTGTAGGAACAAGTGCACGCGGGGCATTCAGCGGCATCAGTTCATACAACAGATCAATAGCAAAGTTGCTGCGTTGTAACGACATGCACAGTTCACCAATAGTGAGTGCACCATCGGCTCCGTAACGGCGGCGTGCAACAGCATCGTCATTGTCAAACATCGCAGCCGCGGGGTGCTCAACCACTGCAACAAAAGATGCTTCCGATTTCAACACACGATGCACTTGTCGCAAGAGACGGTCGATGTCGTCAACAGAGTTGAGTTTGTCAACGCACAACACAAGGTCAAGCGAAGAACTGGTGACGAAGCCCATGTCGGCAAGTTCTGCTTGATGAAACTCAACGCGTACTTCTGCTGCTTCAGCGGTGCTTCGGGCAAGGGCAATTCGTTCTGCAGAATTGTCGATGGCCATGGCACGCGCTCCTGACTGCGCCATCGCTACAGAATTGGCATGCCCATAGGGCAACCCAAGCTCAAGAACACGCTTTCCCTTCACATCGCCCACCAGGCGTAATTCGGCATCATTGGCCACATGGGGGCCAAAAGTGATGGTGTGTTGAGGAGGTTCAGAAACTGCCATAGAAGAAGTGTGGCAAGAGCACCGTTGCTCATGAGGGATATGCGGTGACTATCGTTAGGGCATGAGTTTTACGGCGGGGTCATTACGAGGGGCAGGGGGTGCAGTTGACCACCGACTGGCACGCCAACACCTCATCAATGAATACCGCCGTGGCCGCCTGAGCATCGACCAAATATGTGATGCGCACCCCGAACTCATGCGCGCAGCACGGAACTTTGGGGAAGAGTCGCGGGTGAAGTGCCCCATCTGCACCGATGACCATTTGGTCTTGGTCACCTACGCCTTTGGCCCACACCTCCCATCGCATGGGCGATGTGTGACCACTAGGTCGGAAATGGCCCAGATTCAACGGCGGGCAAATGCTGGGGCGGGAACTGGCGAGTACACGGCCTATGTAGTGGAGGCGTGCCGCTTGTGTCGCTGGCATCACCTCGTTCGCATGGTGCCCATTGCCTCTCAGCGGGCAGCCTCGGCATAACGCAAATCCCTATACTGCAAGGGTTTGGTGTCATTTCGTCAGCGAGTAACACCCTTGGCACACAATAGAGGAAATGGAATGTGCCCCTGCTTCTCGTTGTTGTGCTGTGTCTTGCCGATACGCTTTCATTTCCTTATCCACCCTGCCCCTCACGGGGCCACGGTCCGTACCGTGTCCGAAGGGAGTACATGCACATGAAACGTGCTTATGAATTAATGGTCATCATCAGTGGCGACCTCGACGATAATGCAGCGCAGTTGCAGGTGAAGGCCGTCACGGCGTCCATCAATGCAGTTGGTGCCAGCATTCACGGAAATCCCGACTGGTGGGGCAAGCGCCGTTTCGCGTACCCCATCAATAAAAAGGAAGACGGCTATTACGTCGTCTACAACCTCGAGGCTCTTGGTGGAGCTTTAAATGAAGTTGAGCGCGCGCTCCGTATCGCCGATGAAGTGGTTCGTCACAAGCTCATGCGCTTGCCCGACCACGAAGCAGCACGCCGCGGCATGATGGCCGTGAGTGCGTAGTCGGCTTTTCATTCACGAAAAGTTCCACAAACTACTTACGTAGAGGAGATACATATGTCAGAGAACTCCATCACCCTTGTCGGTAATCTCACCCGAGACCCAGAACTGCGCTTCACCACTGGTGGGCGCGGGGTGGCCTCTTTTGGCATCGCCGTTGGCCGTCGTTATCAGGTCAATGGTGAATGGCAAGAGCAAACCTCGTACTTCAATATCACGGCATGGGGCCAACTTTTTT